>CAVISZ010000050.1:0-3988 GCA_963645585.1 uncultured Eubacteriales bacterium | reverse complement strand
ACATATAATTTAATATGTCACAAATTTTGCGAGCAAATCGCAGACTTTTTTTAATCAAAAGTCAAACTTTTGACACACAGCAAAAAGGAGAGGTATTATGCAACCAGTATATTTAACACTAGAAGGAAAACAACAATTAGAGGAAAAATTAAATTATTACAGAACAGTTAAACGTCCAGAAATCACAAAAAAAATTGGCATTGCAAGAGAATTTGGTGACTTGTCTGAAAACGCAGAATATGACAGCGCAAAAGAAGAACAAGGCAAACTTGAAGCCGAAATTACAGAAATGGAAACCAAACTTAAAACCTGTATTATTATAGATAAAAAAAATATAGATACATCTAAAGTAAACATTGGATGCACCGTTAAAGCCTATGATGAGGACTTTGATGAAGAAGTTGAATACACCATTATTGGAAGCACCGAAAGTGACCCAAGCAAAGGTTTAATATCAAACGAATCACCAGTTGGCTGTGCCCTACTTGGCAAAAAAGTTGGCGACACTGTTATTGTAAAAACCCCAGTTGGCGAATGCACCCTAAAAATTCTAGAAATAAAAGCGTAATTAAAAAACATATCAAAAAATGTTGCAGGTTTTATTCTGCAACATTTTTTTAATTTTTTTCGCTATTAATTAGTTATTATTTATCATTTTTAGTCATTATTCTTGGTTGTTTTTGGTGCGATTGTTAAATATCTGTATGGCTCTTCGCCAGTTGAGAATGTTTCAACAAATCTATCTTCAGCAAGTGCTGAGTGAATAATGCGTCTTTCGTTAGCGGTCATTGGTTCAAGTTTAACGGCATGATTAGTTTTTGCAACCTTTCTTGCCATTCTGTTTGCAAGAGCAATTAATGTGTCCTCACGTTTTGCTCTGTAATTATCGCAATCAACTCTAACCTTTTTTGCATGACGATTGTTTTTGCCAACATACACATTTGCAAGGTATTGAATGGCATTAAGCCCCTCACCTCTAAAACCAATAATGTCTGATGCACCAACAAGATTTAAAAAGACTTCGTCTTTGTTTTCTTCGCTTGTTACATCGCAAGAGTAGCCCGCAGTTGTTAAAAGTCCGCTAACAAATTGTTTTGCCTTTACAACATCTGCTACTTTTTCTGTTTCTGGCTTAGCAGAAACAATTTGGTCGACTGGTTCTTCTACGTCATGCTCTGGCAAGATTGGTGCATTTTGCACTTCTTGATCTTTTAAAGCGGTTGCATTTTGCTCGGCTTTTAGTGCCTCGCGTTTTTCGTATTTTTCAACTGCATCTTCCGAAATAGAAACTAGCACTTTGGCTTTTCTAAAAAAGCCACCCTCATCTAGAATTTTAATATCTACATCTTCTCTTGATGCTTTAAGTTCAAGCAGTGCATTGTTAATTGCTTGTTCAATGTTTTTTCCTATCCCTTCACAAGATAACATTTTTTCTCCCCTTTTAACTCTATTTTGCGTCTTTTTTCTTCTTTTTAATGGTAAGAAGTTTGTTAATAAGTGGTGCGGTTGCAGTGCTAAATAACTGCCCCGTAACAATGTAAATAGCAAAAATCGAGTTGTAACTTAAAGTAAAGATTAACATAATAATTGGGAAAATTATCATCATTGTTTTGTTAGAAGTTGCCTGTGCTTTTGCCTTTTCGGTGTTTTCGGCAACTTGAGTGTAATAATTTTCCTTTTTATTTTTGTTTTTGGTTAGCAAATATTGAGACAAGAATGTTGAAACGCCCGCTAAAATAGCCAAAATAAAGTAACCATTTACGCCTTGATTTTGTTCCAAATTGCCCATAACAGCGTCATATGCCTGTTTTGCCACGGCTCTGTCAGCCTCGGCGGTTTCACCCTCAAACTTTAAGCCCGCCATTTGTGCATAAGATTCAAAAGTTGGAATTGCTTTTGCAAGTGGAGAGTCTGCTATCCAGACATTTTTTATCCACAAAAAGCGTTCCTGAACCTCTTTGTATTTTCCTTCAACATCCGCATTGGCTTTTTCTATTACAACAGTATTGCCACTTTCGGATATCTCTATAACATAACCTTGAACCTCGGCAGTTGTAAGTGCTGAAATTTCTTCATCTGTAAGCGATTTTTCGGTTTTGCAGTAGTCTGTAACATACGCCATTTGAAGCTTTTCAAACTGGTCAGTAATTTTATACGATGCCATTTTATTTAAGCCACCAAAAAGCGTAAAGAAGATTGCCATGCTTAAAATCATAACAATAAGCATAGGCAAGCAAGACCCCATTGGGTTAAAACCCTCTTTTTTGTACAATTCGCCAATTTTTTGGTTTTGCACTGCTTTGTCTGGGTATCTTTTTTCTATTTCTGCAATTTTTGGCCCCAATGTTTGTTGAACTTCGGTCATTTTTGCACTTGACCTACGATTGATAAAGTCAAGTGGAAGCATAATAAGCTTTATGCAAAGGGTTAAAAGAATAATTGCAAGTGCATAGTTTTTAACTGCACCATTAAAGGCAAAAATAATCTTTTCCCAAAGACCGTTTGGGGCAACCGCCAACATTGCTAAATTAGCCATTTAATATCTCCTTTAATATTTGCTGGAAGCGGGTCGAACCCGCAAGCCGATTTTGGATTGCATCTTAAAATTCGTTTAAAAGCAAGCCAAAGCCCCTTAAACGCACCAAACTCTTTTATTGCTTGCACCGCATAGGACGAGCAAGTTGGATAAAACCTGCAAGTGTTTGGCAGTAAGGGAGATATGCACAATTTATACACATAAATTAAAAATAAAAACACCATTTTAAATGGAAATTCAATTATCTTTTTGAGCGTTCTCATTTAAAAGCCCCGCTTTTTTAATAAGCATAAGCATGCTTTGCTTAATGCTATAAAAATCTTTATCTGCCAAGGCTGGCTTGGCAATAAAAATGTAGTTATAGCGTCTGTCTAAGGCAGGCAATAAAGCCATAACGGACTCACGCATACGGCGTTTGACCTTGTTTCTAACAACCGCTTTACCTACTTTGTTACTAACTGAAAACCCCACTTTAAATGGTTTTATTTTTGCTTTAACATACACAAGCGACATGTCTGCAACGCTTACGCCCGTGCCATGTTTATATATGTAATTAAAGTGCTTGTTTTTTTTGAGGCGATTTTCTCTTTTTAACATGTTACACCTCTTTTAAAATTAAGCAGATAATTTTTTTCTGCCTCTGTTTCTGCGTCTTTTGATAACATTTCTACCTGATTTTGTGCTCATTCTTTGACGGAAACCGTGAACTTTACTTCTTTGTCTTTTTTTAGGTTGATAAGTTCTCTTCATAACAAAAATTCCTCCTGTTCAAAATTTGGCTTATTTTGGCAAACGACAAAAAAACGACTACTAAAGCCATCATAAACTAACCTAGTATACAAATTAAATTGCCCTTTGTCAAGAAATAATTAAACTGTTGCCAGCCGTGCCACCACTCTCATTAAATTTTTATCTATTTTTACAAAAAACACCTTGCTTTAGCCAAAAGCAAAGTGTTTTAGTTGTCATTAATTCATCATTTTTCTATTTTAATTCATCAATAATTTGACACCCCAAAGCAAAACCTCGCCAAGGGGCAAAAATTCATCATTCTCCATTCATCACTCATCATTCTAAATTGTGATTTGGAAAGCTGCACGGACGCCGTAGTAACGGTTCACACCGAGGCTACCGAAACCGCCATCGTCGGTGACAACGTGCGCGAGAGGGTCGTCAGAGTCAGGAGAACGCAGCCACCAACTACCACCATATGCGTTCTTAGAATTGCCATTTGGAGCGTTTATGCCGTATGTTTTTGTTGTATATCCATAATCACTGATTCCTAGCGATTGATTGGTGAGTAAGCCTAATTCTGCATGATTAATGAGCCAGAATTTACTTTCAAACTTACATGCTAGTTTGCTATCTGTTACATAGTCATTTGAGAAGTTTACTGCATATGATTCGTCAACTGTTCTAGCAGATATATCTTCATAAGTGTCTTCTGATAAT
>CAVISZ010000049.1:0-4447 GCA_963645585.1 uncultured Eubacteriales bacterium | reverse complement strand
GCACTAAGAACAAGCAAGCCTTGGAACACCATTGTTGCAATTGCAAGTTTTTTGCCTTTTTTGAAAATACCAATTATTGCAAGAATAGTTGCAACAAGTCCAAAAATAATAAGCAAAACACAGCCAACTGTGCCAAGCAATAATGTTGGTTCAGTTATTACACCGTTTCTGTCCATAGAAGAACCTAAAAACATAAATGCAGCATAAATACTAATTCCAAAACCAACCAAAGCAGCACTAATTGTTGTAAACAATGAGCCAAAAGATAAATTTCTCTTCATATTCCCCTCCTTAATGTAAATTATATCAATATAATAAAAAATATGTCAAATAATTTTACAATATACACATAATTGTCAAATATTTAATTATTTATTTTAAAAACTTCAGAAAAACCCAAATATTCAATCTTTAAACCTCAATTTGTCAATCTTTGATATAGCAATTAAACAAACCAAGACAAAACATCAAAAAATTTATGCGATTTTCTCATAAAGAACATATCCTACTTTATCAGACTCAGCAAGCTGAAAGTTTTCTTGCACAATTGTTGCAGTTTCGGCATTTAAGCCATTTTTGATATATATGCTTTGAGCATTTGCAAACATGTTTCCGCCCGAAGTGTCTGTTGTTAAACTATCTAAAACGCTTTGACTTTTTATTGTTATAGTTTTTAAATTTGTGCAACCTGTAAAGGCGTTTGCGTTAATGGTTGTAACGTATTCATTTATCACAAAACTTTTAAGCGAAGTACAACTGCTAAATATCGCTTTGTTAATAACTGCCACCTTAGGCAATTTTATGTCCGCAAGACTAGAACATTGCCTAAAAGCATATGAGCCAATTGTGACTTCAGACTTTGCGTCTGCAAAAATAACACTGGTTAAACTACTGCACTTGTCAAAAGCATAGTCGCCGATTGTTTTAACATTTTTTGTTATTAAAATGCTAGTAAGTTTCGAGCACCCAGAAAACGCTTTTGTGGAAATTATCTCAATAGTGTTTGGAAGCACAACTTTTTCTAAACTTTTCTTTTCAAACGCATTTTCTTTAATTTTGTAAACCTTGACAATTCCCGTGTTGTCCTTAACAAAAGCAGGAATTTGACAAGATGTTATAGAAGTATCTTTTAGCGAAGTGACAACATAGCCACTCGACTCTTTTATAAACTCAAAATCATCATAGTAGGAAATCTCTTGCGACAATTTTTCTGTGTTCCAAATTGCCATAACCGAAACATCTTGAGAGAGTGACATGTAATTTTTTACTTGAATATCATTCACTCCTGTGCCCGTAAACCAACCCATAAAAAAGTCGCCAAGCCCAATATTTTCAAAGGAAGGCAAAAAGTTTTCCCACTTGCCAGACGCAAGAGTTATTTGCTTTGGATATTCATTTTCATCGCTTAAATCTAACTCTTCTATTTCTTCAGGCAAATTGTAATTTAGTGTTATCACAACATCTTCACTTACTGCCGATGTTCCGTCTTTTCCGTCCTTGCCGTCAATACCGTCTTTTCCGTCTACACCATTTGTTCCGTCTTTGCCGTTGGTGCCGTCTTTTCCGTCTACACCATTTGTTCCGTCTTTGCCGTTGGTGCCATCTTTTCCGTCTACACCATCTTTGCCATTAACACCGTCTTTTCCGTCAACACCGTCTTTTCCGTCAACACCGTCCTTGCCGTCTGCACCTTTTAATTCTGAAAGTGGAATAAGCTCGTTCCATGTGTCATCCCCCACATATCTCCATAAAATGTGAGTTGCAGACTTTGAAAACTCTACTTGCTTTCCCGCAATTCCTTGTTCGCCCTGCTCGCCTTTCTCGCCTGCATCACCCTTTTCGCCTTGCTCACCTTTTTGACCTTTAACATCGTCACTTAAACTGTTTTCTATGTCAGATATTGACACAATATCTTGCCAATTATAGCCGTCATAAGACCACTGAATATAGTTGTCCGACACTCTAAAATGAATGTTCTCCACACTATCGCAAGCACTAAACAAAAATGCGAATGGGACTAAAAATAGCACAAAAAAAATTACCTTGAATTTATTTCTCATAGTTTCCTCCCCCTAACTAAAAATTTTAATAAACTATAAACTATAATAATTTCACGGCAAAAATTACTAAAATATTATAACCCCACCAAAACAGATATAAAAAATTTAACCAACACTTGTAAGAGATAATCTACAAAATATGACAAACTTGACGCCAAAATCAACAAAACACACACTTTTGTTCACTTTTTAAAGCAATAAAAAACACCCTGATTTAACCAAAGCAAGGTGTTTAAATTTATGTGTATCTATCAGCAATTCACTCTTAAAAAATGATTATCTCAGCCTCACAATGTCTTATTTCGCAAGTTTTCTAAATTCATCATTCTTTAATCTTAATTCATCAATTATCTAACACCCCATAGCAAAACCTCGCCAAGTGGCATTAATTCATCATTCTTCAATCATTATTCTAAATTGTGATTTGGAAAGCTGCACGGACGCGTAAGTCGTCGTATACAGTGTAGTAGTCGATATCGCCAAAGCTCTTCACCAAGAACGCGTAATCACTATCGTCAGCGCGAGGCGAACGAAGCCACCAGCTCGCCAAAGATGAGGATGTGTCACCATTTAGTGCCAAGATATTCTTGTAGTAAGTGGAAGTGTATACACCTTCATAATATGATGTTACTGACTCTCCGCCATTTAATAGGTCTAATTCATCCTCAGAGAGTAGCCATAGTTTTTTTGATGCTTTTGTTTTACATTCGTCCTCATAGTCAGTAGAAACATTTGGGCTTGCTTTATCATTGATTATTCTACCTGCTATTTGACTGTATACAGGGTCTGTGCTTGCTGTAATGCCGTATGTAGCAAAGAATGTGCCAGTTGCTGTTGTTTCATCCGTTATAAACTTCTGTATATCACTTCCCTCGTATGTTTGTTCATAACCCTCATCAAACACTTGAGAACCTAAAGCGTATTCACTGATGAACCAATAGGTGCCTTTTGGCAATGTTCCGTCCTCGTTCGCAACCGTACCTGTTACTGCTTTCATAGCTCCCGTTTTTGAGTCTGATTGGGCAAAAATGTACCATTTTAAGTCCGTGCCATTATATGTTCCCATTGTAACATAATTTCGTTGTGCTTTTACTGGATTTGTTGTCAAATCTGAAAGACTGTAACTTTTTGATTGTCCTGCAGTTGCATCTGCATCATAGTAGAACTCGCCTGTTTGAACGGTCAAGCTTGTTTCTTTTGTACGTTCAAAGTATAGGCTTACTGTGTAGTCGCCAGGTGCTTTGCTTATATCTTTTATGTTGAGTTTTAATTGCAAGGTTGCAGTGCTTGCTGTTGTATCTTTTGCTGGCAAAGATGCAATTATTGCATCGCCTGAAAAGTTCATACCATTAGCATTAGAAAATTTATAGTTATCTCCTGTTACATTTCTTATGCTTGCTGTTACTGGAAAGTCTGAGTTGTTGGTTACTTTAAATTCAAGTACAATATCTTCTACTTCTCCACTTGTGCCCATATCTGAAAAGTAGCATTGATTTGCAACTTCTCCCGTTGATCCTGTTACTGTTGCAAGCGTTGTGCCTGCGTCTGATTGTGAGTTATCCCATGTGCCTAATTTTCTTGCAGAGGCACTTGCTCTTGGTGTGCCTGCCTTGTCTGGTGTGTTGTTTGTATCAACTGCATCACCATACATGCTTACATCAACTTGTACTAGGCAATCATGTGCCTTAAAGTTTACTGTGCCTGTTACGCTTAGGCTTGCGTTTTTAACTGAGTACACACCAATTGCTATGGCACATACGCATAGGCAAATTGTTGCTATGTTTAATAGTATGTTTAGTTTTTTCTTTTTCATATTCTCCCCCTTTGTCTTGCATTCATTTTATCGCGGGGGGGGGAGAAGTCAACTAATTTTTTCATTTTTTTGAAATTTGGGCGTATTTTTTTGAGTTGGGGGCTTTTAAGGGCATATTTTAGGGCTTAATTCTCTCAAACTTTGGCAACTAACGTACTTTTGCTCCCTGTCAGGGGAGCTGGCTACTAAATTTTGAAAAAATTTGTAGACTGAGGGGTTATCCTGCCTATTGAAAAATAGTTGTGTTATGTCTTATTTGTTTATTATGAATTTAATTGCATTTTTAAAAATACACTTATTTACAAATCAAAGTTTTAGCAATAAAGCAGGATAACCCCTCAGTCACGCAGAAAGCGTGCCAGCTCCCCTGACAGGGAGCGAAAGTTTTGTGCAAATTCCCCACTATACTACTTTTAACTAAGTTACTTATAAAAAACACTCTGCTAAAAACCAATAGCAAAGTGTTGTAAATTTACTTTTTTTGTTTCTTATCGTCCGATTTTTCTCCGTAAGCAATCACTTCGCACGAGAGTTCGCACCGAAACAAAGCGAAGCGACTTTCGCGTTTGGTGCG
>CAVISZ010000048.1:0-5091 GCA_963645585.1 uncultured Eubacteriales bacterium | reverse complement strand
GTATATTTAATTTGTAAGTATTTTTTGTTTAATTATTTTTTAATTATACAACATAAAATTAGGAGGCTTTAAATGCACATTATTCCTAGAACAACAAAAGTCAAATCAGAAATAATCAAGGGCGTTACTTTTAGCGACTTGTTATTTATTGCCATTTGTGCGGTTGGTGCAATTGGTTTGTTTTCTGCAAACTTTCCATTTCATTATTACATTGGCTTTGCATGGCTTGGCTTTATGTTTGTGTTTTATTTTTGTAAAACAGGTGACGAAACAAGGCTTTATCAAACTTTGGGCTATTTGTTTAGATTTTTTGCTCAAACAAAACACTACTCTAAAGAGGCAAAACGTGGCGCCTTGCCAATGAACAAAATTATTCCTTTTGAGGGGCTTTATCAAGACAGGTTTATTGATTTTGGCGAATATTATGCTCAAGTTATAGAAATAAACCCAATTGTTTTTGGACTTTTAAATGCCGACAGGCAAGACCTTGTTATAAGTTCTGTGCAAAAAGCCTTAACCAGAATTTCTAACGAACAAACTGCAAGCATTATAAAAATTAACAAAGCAATGATTCTTGACAATTATATCTACAACGAAGATAAAAAATATAACAAGCTTATGGATATGCAGTCTGAGGGTGAGATGTCTCAAGCTGAGGTAGAAGTTAGAGCGGGCGTTTTTGAAGAGCGTGTTGCTTTAATGGAAAGAATGAATCGTCAAGAAAAAATTTATAAAGATTACTTTTACATGGTAATTTACGATAAAGACCGTGAAACTCTTGAAACAACCACAAATGGTATAATAAACACATTGCAAAGTGCGGTAACACCAATTTATAGCCATTTGGTTAGAGGTCATGACTTGCTTGTTTTCTTGCGTGCCAACTTTGGCAAAGAGTTTGATGAGCGTGAACTTGAAACCATATCTATGAACAAATTTTACGATTGGGTTACTCCTGCAGATATTAAATTTCAAGCGTCAAGAACATTTATTGACGGCAAACCTTATAGACATTTTGCAATAACCGATTTCCCTATTCAAGTAGGCAATGCTTGGGCGGCACCATTTTATATGTTAGACCGTACAAAAGTTATAACCAAATTTAAACCAATTCCAAGATATGAATCTGAAAAAAAGATTGATAAAGCGATTATGGAAATGGAAAGTAAACTTGCTCATGGCGGTTCAACAAGTAGACAAATTGAAAACCAAACTCACTTAGAAACTTTGCGTGCACTTTTGGTTCAACTTAAAAACAACAACCAACAACTTTTTGAAACAAGTGTTTACATCACGTGTGAAGAGCCTGCAAGAAAAGATGTTCGTGCAATTTTAAAACAAGAGGGCTTTAAATTTAGCGAAATGTTTGGTCGTCAGGTTGACGCCTTTGTTAGCAGTAACATTTCTATGCGTAACACCTGCAAAGAGGCAAAACGTGGCATTCCAACCGATTCGCTAGCGGCAATGTTCCCATTTATTTCGTCTGCACTTCAAGATAAAGATGGCTTTTACATTGGTGATAACGAATTCCCAGTTTTCTTGGACTTTTTCAAACGTGACCGTGAGCGTGTTAACAGTAACATGATGGTTATTGGTAAGTCAGGTTCAGGTAAATCATATGCAACAAAAACCTTGCTAGCAAACTTTGCCGCTGACAACACAAAAGTGTTTATTCTTGACCCCGAAAATGAGTATACCGACCTTGCATTAAACCTAAAAGGTAAGGTTGTTGATGTTGGTTCATCTGCCATGGGTATTATTAATCCATTTCACGTGTTTACCAGTTTAAAAGATGATTCGCTTTTGTCTCAGCTTAAAAAACGCAATAAATCTGCCGAGCAAATCGCCGAAGAAAAATACATTGCCGAGCAAGAGGGTAGACAATATGAAGAAGAGGACGATGAAATTGACACGTCTGATACTTTTGCTCAGCACTTGCAGTTTTTGGAACAGTTCTTTAGGGTTATTTTGGCAGGTATGTCAAGTGACGCGTTTGAAACCTTAAACTCGTGCGTTGTAGATATTTACCGCAAAAAAGGAATAACCGACCACTCAGACTTTACCAATATGAAACCAGAGGAATTCCCTATTTTTGATGACCTTTACGAGTTAATTTTGGAACGTATTAAAACTGAGAAAAACGAGTATATAAAAACCAACCTTATGGTTATAGAAACATACGTTAAAAAATTTGCAAAAGGCGGACGTAATAGTAAACTATGGAATGGTCCAACAACCCTAGAAACAAAAGAAAACTTTGTTTCGTTTAACTTCCAAAGTTTGCTTGCAAGCAACAACCAAATTATCGCAAACGCACAAATGCTTATCATCTTTAAATATTTGATGAACGAAATTATCAAAAACAAAGACTTCAACTCAAAATACAAGCTTGGCAGAAAAATTATTGTTGCGGTTGACGAAGCACATATGTTTATTAACCCAGAATATCCAATCGCGCTAGACTTTATGGCTCAAATGGCAAAAAGAATTCGTAAATATGGTGGTATGCAAATCGTTATTACCCAAAATATTAAAGACTTCGTTGGTTCAGCCGAAATTGAGCGTCAATCAACTGCCGTTATTAACGCCAGCCAATATTCGTTTATTTTCTCGCTTGCACCATCAGACCTTAACGACCTTGTAGAACTTTATAGAAAATCAGGTGAGATTAACACAGAGGAGCAAAACAGTATTGTTACCGCGGGCGTTGGTCAGGCGTTTGTTATAACCAGTCCAACAAACAGAACAACCGTGCAAATTACCGCAAGCGACTATGTTAAAAAGATATTCTCATAACCATAGCTTATGGTGTCTTTTAGCAAAAATTTGCCTAAAAACATATGGCTCTTGTAGGGCTTACTTCCTACGGCACAAAAATCAAATTATGCACTCTTATAAAAAATGCGTCTTGCAAATTTTTATAAGGGTGTATTTTTTAGACAAAAAAAATGTTGCAGAAATATAAAAAAACATTAATTTAGGTACTTGAATAATAAAATATAATATGATATAATCATGATAATTAATGATTGTGAGGTGAAATATGTTAAAAGATTCAGATTTTTCAAACGCATTTAAAAATGATTTAATGATGCTAGTTTTGAATGAACAAACCGCATTTGACATGTTGGTAGAAAACGAAAATCAAAACGACAAATTGCTAGACTCAAACAGCGTTGTTTCAAGATTGCAAACACAATACTTTGCCTTAAACCGCAATTCTTCAGGCTTTAAAAGTGCCAAAATTTGGGACCAAAATGAATTTTTTGAACCAAACGAAGTTAACAAAAACATTCCTACCATTGTAGGAGACAAGTATTCTTCTTTTGCAACTTTAAAATATTACAATTCATTTGACCTTGACTATCCTTTTGATGAAGATTATACAGACGATGTTAGACCTTTTAAAGGCGACAAAATTTCTGATGCTACACTAGAAAAGGAATTTAGATATTTAAAAGAAAAACTTAACATAAATGTAGAAACAAGCAGATTTGCTTTAAAATCTACATACAAACGCAACTTGTTTAAAGTGGCATTTGCTAAAGTTAAAAACAAAGTTTTAAAACTTGCTAAAAAACCAGTAAATATTTCTGCTACTTTTAAAGGCAAAATCACATTAAGAGATTTTTATAGCAATTACAAACTATCTAACGCAGAAAAACTTGTTAACGCCTACGACCTTGTGTTAAAAGCAGTTTTAAAACAAACAGCAAAAAAATATAAAAGTGTAGATGGCAAAAAAGCTTCAAAAGAAGTTTTGTTTGCTTCTAGATTATTTGCAAATATTTTAATGAGCAGAATTTACGACTTAAAAGATACAAACTACAACAAAAAATTGGAAGATTGCTTGTGGTTGCAATTCGCAAATGCTTTAAACAAATACAATTATGACGCTAAAGAATTGTCACACATTGTAACTTTAGGTGCAAATTGTGCACAAGACCTATGCGAAAAGTTAGGAATTAGCAAGAACAAAGTTGTTGAAAGAATGACAAAACTTGGTTACAAATATGACTGCATACCTGCAACTATTTACGAAGCATTCTTAAATGTTAAACAAAGAGACTTCTCAATTTACACTCAAAAGGCATTCGAAAAAGAAAATGTTGTAGAAGAACCTGTAAAAGAAACAAAAAAAGAACAAAAAGCAGAAAAATCAGCTGATGAGTTAAAACTCGCTGCAAACGCACAAGCTTTAACCGCAGAAAAATCGCCAGTAGCAGAAACAAAAACTGTAGAACAAAAAGAAGTTTTAAACAAAGAAGAACAAAAACAAGAGGTAGAGCCATACACCGCCATCAAGGCTCCAGAGTTTACAAAAATTAAAACAGCTTCTGCAGAAAAAGTTGTTGATGATGTTGTAATTAAGTACTTGGCAGAAAAGAGTGCATCAACTGCAAACAAGGTGGATACTTGCAAACCAAATAGCAAAAAGTTGGAACAATTAAAATCAGAAATGGGTATGTACAACTTAATGCTTAGTTACTATGTTCAAGCAACCCACTCAAAAACAATGTCTGTAAAAAATGATGAAAATTATTCAGAATCAGACATTTCTAAAGCAAAAAGAGTTACAAAAGGTTTAATTGAACAAAGAAATAGAATAGTAAGCGAAGTTGCAAACGATTGTGCAGTAAAACCTGTAGGTCAAAAAACAAGCACATTCATGAATGCAATTTCTAAAAACAAATTTGGGCTAACCATTAGAGAGTATTTTACAAAATTAATCAAAGGTTGCGTTGAACATACTACAACAAACGTTAAAGTAGATGACGCAAAAACAACTTACGAAATTGAACCAGAGCAATTGCCAGAAAGAACAAAATATGTGCCTAATTTCATAACTATTGACGAAGGCGAACCTCCAAGAAGTGAAGGAAAAACAAACTTTATAATTGTTGACAAAGGCGAGCCACCAAAAAGTTATATTTCTAAAAGCCATACATCAAATATTAATGATGGCTTAGAAAAATAATTTCTAAAATATATTTAAAAACAAAAATAGGGTAAAATTTGCATTTTATATGCAGTTTTGCCTTATTTTTTGTTATAATTTGATGTCACCTATTTATTGTGTTATTTGCAGTA
>CAVISZ010000047.1:0-3432 GCA_963645585.1 uncultured Eubacteriales bacterium | reverse complement strand
CTCTTAAACATACTTTTATAAATGGTGAATATGTTAAGCTAAATCAAATACCAGACACTACAAAACAATGCTTTTTAAGCATTGAAGATAAAGATTTTTACAATCACCATGGTTTAAATTATAAAAGAATGGCAATTGCAACCGCAAAAAACCTAACATCGTTTAAGTTTAAAGAGGGTGCTTCAACAATTTCTCAACAACTTATTAAAAACACTCACCTAACAAGCGAAAAATCTATTAAAAGAAAACTTAATGAAATAAAACTCACTAAAAAGCTTGAAAGCAAATTTACCAAAGACCA
Organism: uncultured Eubacteriales bacterium; assembly: GCA_963645585.1. Taxonomy (GTDB): domain Bacteria; phylum Bacillota; class Clostridia; order Christensenellales; family UBA1242; genus HGM11367. The sequence continues at coordinate 3,131 of CAVISZ010000047.1, read as the reverse complement.
GATTTTAGAATATTATTTAAACATCATATATTTTGGCGATAATTGTTATGGAATACAAAACGCAAGTGAACACTACTTTTCTAAGCCTGTTTCTAAATTAACTATAGATGAAAGTGCCATTTTGGCAGGGCTTATTAAATCACCAAACAAATATCACCCCGTAAAACAATATACCTCTTGCATAAAACGCAGGAATGTGGTTTTAAACGAAATGTATAGAGATAATAATATTTCGTTGGAAGACTTAGAAAAATATAAAACTGTTAACACAGAAATAAATATAAATTCAATAAAATCTGACATGAGTTCATACGCTAAAGCGTCCATTAAAGAAGCTGAAAATATACTTAATATGCCAGAAAAACAAATAGCAATTGGTGGATATAAAATATATACATACATGGATGAAAACAAACAGAATGCTATAGAAAACGCACTAGCAAATGACATATCATGCGATGGAGCAATGATTTCTATAAGTGCTCAAAATGGCTTTGTAGAGGCATACACCGAAAAGTGCGAGTTGCCACTTATAAATGTTAAACGACAACCTGCATCTGCTATTAAGCCTTTGCTTGTTTATGCTCCCGCTATTAATGAAAATATTGTAACTCCTAGCACAGTTATTCTGGATGAAAATGTTTCCATAAATGGCTATAGTCCCAAGAATATAGGAGAGAAAGAACATGGCTATGTGAGCGTAAAAGACGCCCTTTCTAACTCATATAATATTCCTGCCGTTAAAATATTAAGCTATATAGGAATTGACAAAGCAAAGGCTTATTTAGAGCGTCAAAATATAGATTTTGATGAAAAAGACAATAGTCTTGCATTGGCGTTAGGTGGAATGACATACGGAATTACATTAAAAAATTTAACTAACTGCTATCAAACATTTGCAAACGGCGGAAAATTTACAAAATCAAAATTTATTAGTTACATTGTTGACTCTAAAGGTCGCGTTATATACAAAAATAATGAAGATGAAAAAACTATTTACAGAAATGACACTGCATTTCTTGTAACCGACATGCTTCACAAATGCTCAAAAACAGGCACAAGCAAAAGACTAAGCGATTTAAATTATTACATTGCCTCAAAAACAGGCACTTCTTCACTATCTAAAAAAAATATTGACGCATACAACATCAGTTACACCACCGAAGATGTTGTTGGATGTTGGATGGGCAATGTTGACAATTCACCAATTGAGGTTGTGGGAGGTGGCATGCCGACTGCTTGTGTTAAAGATTATTTAAAAACTATATACAGTGACCACACGCCTAAAAACTTTGAGGTGCCATCATCTATAGTTGAAGAATATATTGATGTTATTACAAGAGATAACGAGCATATTATTTACAAAGCAAGCAGTTTTTTGCCAGATAGATATAAAGAAAAAGCGTACTTTTCTAGGTTTAATCAACCTAAAAGTAACTACTCTGAAAATTTAACTGTAGAACCTATTGAAATTAAAGGAAAGATACAAAATGGAATAGCAAACATAACATTCAACACATGCCTTTACAATAGTTATGACATTTATATGTCTATAAATGGTGAATACAAACTAATTGATACAATTCAGGACAAAAATGGCGAATATACATTTACTATTTCTCAAGAACCAAATAAAATTTGTTCGTATTATGTTGTTACAAAAATTAAAAATTATAAAGATGACTCCTACATTGAAAGCAAAACGAGCAATGTTCTAAATCTGTATTATCAAAAGCAATAGCAAAAAAACACTTCTTATAAACCATAAACTAAAGGTTTTTAAGAAGTGTTTTATTAATTATTCTTCGGTTACATTTTCTGCAACTTTGTCGCCATTTGCAATTCTTTCACGAACTTTGTTTTCAATTTCATTGTAAATATCTTGATGTTCTTTTAAATATTGTTTGCAATTTTCTTTGCCTTGAGCAATTTTTTCATCATTATAAGAGAACCAAGAACCTGTTTTTTGAATGATATTTAATTCTATTGCCATGTCCAAAGTTGAACCAACTTTTGATATTCCTTCCCCATACATAATATCAAACTCAACAGTTTTAAATGGAGGAGCAAGTTTGTTTTTAACAATTTTAGCACGAGTTTTATTACCAATAATATTAGCGCCGTCTTTGATAGCATCTACTCTACGTATATCAATACGAATGCTTGCATAGAATTTTAACGCTTTGCCTCCCGCTGTTGTTTCAGGATTTCCAAACATTACACCAATTTTTTCACGAAGTTGGTTAATAAATATAATACAAGTTTTGCTCTTGTTTGCTATACCTGCAATTTTACGCATTGCTTGGCTCATAAGTCTTGCTTGAAGCCCCATATGTTGGTCTCCCATATCACCGTCAATTTCAGCTTTTGGTGTTAGTGCAGCAACAGAGTCAACAACCACAACATCAACCGCACCAGTGCGAACTAATGAGTCACAGATGTCTAATGCTTGCTCACCATTGTCTGGTTGAGATACATATAACTCATTTGTGTTAACACCAAGTTTGCCTGCATAAACAGGGTCTAGAGCGTGTTCTGCATCAATAAAAGCAGCAGTTCCACCTAGTTTTTGTGCTTCTGCAACAACATGAAGTGCAAGAGTTGTTTTACCTGATGATTCAGGTCCATATATTTCTACAATACGACCTCTAGGCATACCACCACAGCCTAAAGCCAAATCTAAAGGCAAACATCCTGTTGGAATAACATCTATTTTTTGGTCTGGTGCATCACCAAGTTTCATGATAGAGCCTTTGCCGAACTGTTTTTCAATATTTAAAATTGCTTGTTCTAATATTTTCTTTTTATCTTCCATAGTATCTCCTAAATTACTTTTATATTATATCACATAATTTGCAATTAAGCAAACATTTGTACTATTTTTTATATATATTTTGTAATTTGAATATTCAAATGTAACAACTATCTTTTTATAAAACGGGCATAAAAAATTTGCGACAATTGAAGTTGTAATATTTACATCAACTTATAATCTCTGGACTTTAGTTTTTTTATCAAATAAAATTTTGCGGTTTGAGAAATATTTTTAACCACTTCGTTATCAATTCCAAAAAATTGATTTTTATAAATATCAATTTTAAGTTTATTGCCAAGTGCAATGTATGTTGTGG
>CAVISZ010000046.1:0-3663 GCA_963645585.1 uncultured Eubacteriales bacterium | reverse complement strand
CTCACTAAGTACATACTAAAGTCGGTATCGTATTTTTCCAACATCTCTATTTGTTTGTTAGTAAAGCATTCCAAATATTTGTCGGCTTCTCTATCTATTTTTTTTAATTTAAATTTATAATCCGTATACCCCCAAATAGAAAAACCGATACTAAAACCAATTATTGAGCCTATTTGAGAGCCTGTGCCGATTTTGTCCATAATATCTTTTATGAACAAAGAAAAAACAATACCATTATTTGTAATAAAATAAAGAAGCAAAATTGCACTAAAACTAGCAACCAATATTCCCAGTAAACCAAAAACAACAAATATAGTGATATAGTTTACACAATCATATTCATTTTTTTTAGACCTTATTTCCTTAGATTTTTTATACAAATTATAATTATTTTTTGTTATGCCATAATCTTCAATGTTTGGTTTTTTAAATTCATTTTTCATTTATATAATCCTAATATATATGTATATTAGAATTATACATACTTAAAATATGTCTTGTCAACAAAATTTATTTTTAACTATGTATATAATCATATTACATAGTTTAAAATAATATTATGGATAAGATTTTCATTAAAGAAAGGATAAGGTATTATAGGCTACAAGCAAAGAAATCCGCACGAAATTTAAGTTTAGAATTAGGAATGAGTAGTGAATACATAAATCAAATAGAGACTGGAAGGCTTACACCATCTTTGGATTTTTTGCTCGTTTTTTGCGAATATTTAAATATAAGTATGTCGGAATTTTTTAATGAAGAATTTAAATATCCAGTAGAATATAAAGCAATAATGAAAAAGCTCAACATATTATCACAAGATAATATTAATTTAGTTATAAGTTTGATAGATGCTTTGAGTAATAAAAAGTAACTAAGATGTTTTTCTTCATGGCCTATGTTGCATAAATTAAAACAACTCCATTTTTCGGTGTAAAAATGGAGTTGTTTATTTAAAATATTTTTTTGAAATTTGTTTGAAAAACAAATGCAAATTTTCAAGTTTTTTGAAAAGAGTGTGAGAAAAATCTTTTTTACAAAAAAGTTTTTCTCATATTTTTTTATCAAAAACAATTAATTAATTTTGATTTCGTTGTTTTTCTCACATTTTATCTATCAAAAAAACAATTTAATTTTAATTTTGCAGTTTTGTTCTATTAACATTTATTTTTGTAAAACAACGGTTATTTCACTGCGGTTGTGGAAAAGCTGGCGGGCTAAAATTAGTTTGTACTTTTTGGTGAGCGTTGTTATGCAACGCATTATGTTTGAGTACGAAAAGTTTTTGGCAAGTTTGAAAGTCATAACAATGTAGCCGTTTGGGGCAATGCGGTCGTAAAAATCCATGATTATTTGGGTGCTTAATACAATATCCATTTTCATGTCGTTTACAACAATGTCAAAATTGGAGTAGTTGTACTTTCTTAAATATTCCTCAGTTGTCATTCTAAAATGCTTAACATTTGGCATTTGCTTTATTTCAGGGGCAAGACTCGCAGGGTCTATGGCATGCACATTTATATTGTTGCTTGCCAATACTTTTGTCCAACCTCCAGGAGCAGAACCTAGGTCGGCACCATTTTTCATCTTAGATAAATCTATGTTGCAAAGATTAACCGCTTCCAAAAGTTTGTATTCTGCGCGAGATACAAACTCAAAATTCTTAGAAAAATGTGGCATTCCTGCTTTGTAACTAGATAAATTTATCACACTGTTGCCAAAACCCATGTATATTTTGGCGTCAGTTTCAAACATGCTTACAATTTGCTCGGGCTCTTTTACGTTTAGAGTGTAACCTTTGCTTGTTAGCTTTTGCGATAAGTCTTGCACATTGCACTCACACTTTAAGCGGTTTATGTTGGTTGAAAATTGAATGCTAAAAGATTGGTCCTTTTTTGTGTTTTGCTCAATGTCTCCGATTATTTTTTCGCACGCTATAGGCTTGTCATATTCTTTGCTTATTGCAAATAGGTGCCTGATGAATATAAGCGGAGTGCTTTTTATGGTTAGCGACAATTCCTGTTGTGGCAAGTTGATTTGCACAAGACTTTGCTCGTTGTTTAATGGCATTATTTCTTTAAAGTTGGCATTTAGTTTTTTTAATTCGTTAAAACATAAGCTTTTGTTTTGCTCTTGATAAGATATTATGTATTTCATGTGTTCCTCTTGTACAAATTTTAACATTTACTTCATAAAAGTGCAAGAGTAAACATATACTCTTTTGGTTTTGTGGAAATGTTTTTGAGTTATCCACATTTTATCCACATATTTTGCGGGCAAGTTGAAGGTTAAAGTTGTGCTAATTAAATTGACTTTTTGCGCGTTTTGTGGAAAAATATCTAACAAGAGGTAATATGGGACTATTTGGTGGTAAAAACAAGGGTGACTTCTGCCCAAAAGAGGGCGAACTAAAATTTTTGGTCACAAATTATACTGGTCATAACGGAATTTTTAACATAAACGCTAAACTAAATGTTCCTGCAGGCTATGAGTTTATCATTGGCAAAAAGGGCAAGGTTACAGACAAGTTCACCGAGGGCGAGCATTTTATAACTTTTGCAAATTTGCCATACACTTGCAGACGTTTCAAAATTGACAAAATTGAGGACGGAAAGCAAAAAGACAAATTTACTGCAGAGGGCTATTTTGTCGATAAATCGCTTAGGGCGGGCAAGTTTAAGACTTATAGAAAAGTGGAAATGGGCACAAAAGCATATGGAATTTTTAGAGCGCATGTTTATGGCATGTACTCGTATAAAGTTTCAAACGCACAAGAGCTTATGCAGTCGCTTTTGAATGAGTTTGACTATATCAAAACTGGCGAGGCGGAGGACTTGATAGAAAATTGGGTGGACGATTTGGTGGTCTCCGTTTTGGAAAAAAATAACTTTATTTTGCCTGACGTTGTTGCAAATTCTCCAATGATAGCCGAAAAATTAAAGCAGGCGGTTGGAAAAATGTTTACAATTGCAGGGCTAGAAATTGTCGATTTAAAAATATATAAATATAAACTTCCAAAGGAATATCAAGCCGAAAGCGATAAAAATATCGCAAATCAGCAGGCTGGAGACGGCTCTGCAGACAACGAAAAAGAGGCAAGTGAAAACGGGCAAGAGACCGCTTTGGAAATTGAAAACGCAAAAGAAGAACAAAGCGTTGAACAAGAGGCGTCTTTGCAAGAACAAACGCTTGAAGCTAAAGACGAAAATGCTCAAGAGCCAAATGTAAATTTGTCAAGCAGTGAAACAAGCGAAACTTTAACTAATAATCAAGAGCAATCAGACATGGCGGAGTATGTGCCTTTTGGCAACTTTGTAATAAAAGATGAAAAAGCGGACAAAATATCTTCTAGTAACCAAAAAGAAAAAACTTTTGTTGACTTGTCGCTTGATAAGTTATATGATAATACAATGCAAAAAACAAAACGTTGCGTAAGATGTGGTGGCGAAAACGATTTGCATGCCGACCACTGCATATTGTGTGGCGAAAAATTTGATGATGAATAAAGGAGAGAATATGAAACAAACAATTAATAAAGACATGACAATTGCCGATGTTTTAAAAGTTAATGAAAAATTAAAAGATGTGCTAATGGGTTTTGGAATGCACTGCTTTTCTTGCCCATGTGCTTTGGGGGAAACAATTGAAGAGGCAGCCGAAGTT
>CAVISZ010000045.1:0-9190 GCA_963645585.1 uncultured Eubacteriales bacterium | reverse complement strand
GTATGAATTATGAGCAAATTTTAGAAAGGTTGCAAAAGTCAAAGTTTAGAAATTCGTTTCATTTAAAACAAAAAGATTTTGAATATATTCAATCAAAAGGTATGGAAAAAATAAAGTCCCATACAATAGATTTTGTGAACAAACACTTAAAAGACCCAATCACATTTAATGACGGCAAACAAACACCAATGAGAGGTCATCCCTCGTTTATCGCCCAACATGCAACAGCCACTTGTTGTAGGGGTTGTATGCAAAAATGGTATAAAATAGAAAACACACACATTTTGTCAGATGAAGAGTGTGATATGGCAGTAGAGTTAATTATGGCATGGATACAAAACGAGTTGTTGCAAAATAATAAAACACTATAAAAATCATTTTAGTTTTTAATGAAAATGCAATGAATATTCTTTGCCAATTTGGGCAATTTGTGATACCATATGTTAAAGCTTAAAATTAAGAAAAAAGAGGAGTAATTATGAAAAAGAAAATTATAAGTTTTGTATTAGCACTATGCTTGATTGTTCCTTGCATGTTTTTAGTTAGTGCATGTGGAAACAATTTTGAACCTTTAAGCAAGGCAGAAATGGCAGTAGCATTAAAATCTGTTGCAAAAAAATCTTGGGAGCAACTTGGTGCAGGTGACCCAACACAAGATCAAACTTTAATCACAGCGCTTTCCGCAAATAAAGCATCATTTATGAGTTATGACAAAAACACATTGCCAGATGAAATGACCGAGCAAACTGACCAAGATAATGTCACAGGCATAAAGGCACTTGGTTCAACTATGATTGCAATTGTCTATATGATTGGTGAATATTATGAAAATGAAGACTTTGTTGTTTCAGACAAAGTTGTAAATTTTGTTGCAAACATGGTTGACCCAAATTCGCAAGAAGTTTATGGAACAAATTTAAGCCTTCTTCCAAAAGTTGATAAAGCAAACAATAAAGTTACACTAGAAATGTTTTTAACAAGTGACCATATGCAATCTTTGACCTATAACCATGTAGAATCTTATTATTATTTTAGCGTTGATTTTGATTTTAAAAGCGAAAGAATGTTGTCGTTCTATGCTTTAAATGTGCAACAAAATATAACATCTCAAAATAAAAATTCCGAAGAATTTAATGAAATTGGACAAACAGCTGACGGTAAAATTGTAGGAAACGTAACCGAATCTGACAACTTTAAAACCGCTTGCAGAAAAGTTTTTAGCGATTTTAAAGATGAAGTGTCACAAGGTTTAACCTTGACAGGCAACTTTGACAAAGAGTTTAACAACTATACTGCAAATTCAAATAGAGCATATCAAGCATTTTATCAAAACTAACACATGATTAAAATACATTAAATAAAAATAGCACTATGAAATAAAATCCTAGTGCTATTTTTTGTAATATAATATATATATTGTCGTCACGATTTCGAGTGCGTTATTGTGCAAGCACAAACCCACTCTCTCTCGTTCCTTAATATAAACTATCGGAAGTAAATTTTGAAACGAGTTCAAAATTTGTGCTAACGCACTTGCAAAATAAGATTTTGCACTTCCTGTTTGAATAAACATCAGTTTTGCTTGTGAGTAAACTCCCAGACAAAACTTCCGATAATATAAACTATATATATTGGCGTCACGATTTCGAGTGCGTTATTGTGCAAGCACAAACTCACTCTCTCTCGTTCCTTAATATAAACTTAAGGCTATAGTTTATCAAACACAGAGTACATTTTACATTATGTAAGATAATTAAAAATTTGACACAAATATATTTTTCTGCCCATAAGGTTTACGCGAGTGAATAGTTTATGCTATGATAAATATATGAGTATAATTTATAAACCTTGTGGAATGGCAAGAGAATATAGCCCTTATGCGTTAAACATTTACATTGGTTGTAGTCATAGATGTAAATATTGCTATGCTCCACACACTTTGCAAAGAAAAGATAGCGAATATTTTGGAAAACCTGAGCCAAGAAAAGATATTTTGAAATTACTTGAAAAAGATTTGCAAAAAAATATATACACCGAGCAGGTTCTTTTATCTTTTGTTGGCGATTGTTATTGCGATAGTAGCGATAATGGTGAAACAGTGCGAGAAGTTTTGAAAATGTTAAATTTTTATAAAGTACCTGTTGCAGTGCTTTCTAAAGGTGGAAAGAAAATGCTACGAGATTTGGACATTTTCAAACAATTTGGCGATAGAATCACAGTCGGAACGACTCTTACATTTTTAGACCAGAAAAAATCTAAAGAATGGGAACCTTTTGCTTCCACTCCAAGTGAAAGGCTTGAAACTTTGAAGATTCTTCACGACAATGGCATAAAAACTTTTGCAAGTTTTGAGCCTACAATCGAGCCCGAAGAAAGTTTGAAGCTTATTAAAAAAACGCTAGAAATGGGATGTGTTGACCACTATAAAATTGGGAAAATTAACAACTATAAATCTGCCGACAAGTGGCAAGATTGGGCAAAATATTTGCAAGATTGTGTTGATTTGCTTCGACCAGCTGGTAAGCAAGTTTACTACAAATTTTGTTTAAGAAAGTTAGCACCAAATATTGAACTTCTAGATGATGAGAAAAACCCCGATGCCTTTATTGTGAGAACCGCCATCCCAAAACAAACCAGTATATTTGATTAGGAAAATTTATGCACACAGGTTATTTTGGAAAAGTTAAAAGTTATCCCAAAGATAAGGGCTATAAATATATATCCATTGCGAGATTTAATAGGTTTTGGAATGGTGAAGAATTTAAAAAACTTGCTCCACCAGCCGAGATTATAAAAATAGAAGATGAAAAACTTTATACAAAGCTTTATTACGAACAGGTTTTAAACAAACTTAATCCAAAATAAGTTTACGTTGAACTTGGTGATAATGCAGTTTTATTGTGTTATGAGAAATGGGCTGATATAAAAGAAGGTAAAACTTTTTGTCATAGAAGGATTGTGGCAAAATGGTTAGAAGAAACTATTGGAGTAAAAGTGGAAGAATTAGATGATAAAAGTAAAAACAATATTGAACAATTGCATTTCTGATATTATAAGCAATAATAAGTTTAATAGCATATTTGTTTATGGGTCAGAAAATTTGGAATTAGAAAAATTAATATACAGTCATAACCACCAGCTTAGCTAGTGGTTATGACTGTAAAATTTTTCTTAATTTTATTAGACAATTTATTAGACAGTGCCATTTTTTGAGCAAAATTAAGCAAAAGTTGCCTGTGGCAAGTTTTTAGCACAAAGCGGGAGCAAGTGAAACTTGCGGTCAGGCACCGACAGGAGTCGAACCTTGGTTCGAGCCCACCAAAGAACAAAAAAACTAGGTAAAAACCTAGCAACTGGTGGACTTTGGAGGCGACTGCGTAAAAAAAGTTGCCTGTGGCAAGTTTTTAGCACAAAGCGGGAGCAAGTGAAACTTGCGGTCAGGCACCGACAGGAGTCGAACCTTGGTTCGAGCCCACCAAAGAACAAAAAAACTAGGTAAAAACCTAGCAACTGGTGGACTTTGGAGGCGACTGCGTAAAAAAAGTTGCCTGTGGCAAGTTTTTAGCACAAAGCGGGAGCAAGTGAAACTTGCGGTCAGGCTCCGACAGGAGTCGAACCTTGGTTCGAGCCCACCAAAGAACAAAAAAGCTAGGCAAAACCTAGCAACTGGTGGACTTTGGGGGGCTCGAACCCCCGACCCACTGATTAAGAGTCAGTTGCTCTACCAACTGAGCTAAAAGTCCAAAATGATTTGTTATATTAAAAACAAGATTAATTGTAGTCATTTAAAACATATTTGTCAAGCACTTTTTAATAGGTGAGGGCAGTAAAAAATTCTCAAAGTAAATTATATCAAATTTACCTTGAGAATTATTTTTATAAAAACTATTTTTTGTCTTGTTCGTCAAGCAATTTGTAATATTCATCAAATACTCTCATTGCAAGAGGCTCGTCTGTTTCAACAACCAAAGTTGTTTCACCATTTTCGTTTTCGTCAATTGCAAAAACAATAGCTTCGTCATCTGCAACGCCCTTAATTTCATCAATTGGTTTTAAAATTGCATACAATTTTTCTTCAATTGGAATAATTGCAACTTGGTCAAATTTAATTGCTCTTGAATTTTCATCATATAGAGTTATAGGGTCCTCATTGTCTTCATCGAGTAAAATGTCTAAAATGTCAACTTCTTGTTCTGGTTGTTTTGTATCTTTTTCCATAAAATTCTCCTTATTTTCTTGAATTTAGATAACTTTGAAGTATAATACCTGCAGCAATTTTGTCAATAAGCCCTTTTCTTTTTATGCAAGGGACATGTGCTTCTGCCAAAATATCCTCTGCCTCAACAGATGATAATCTTTCGTCAACATACTCAATAGGCAAGTTTAAACATTCGTGTAACTTTTCGCCAAACTCTTTTGTTTTTTCAATACGCTCGCCAACTGAACCATCCATATTGTATGGAAGCCCAATAACCACCAACTCAACATCTTGAGATTTTGCAAGCCCCTCAAAATACTTTAAATCTTCATCCAAAGTTTTGCGGGTGTAAGTGGAGTGCGGACTAGCAATTGTTTGCAAAAGGTCAGAAAAAGCAATACCAATTCTAACATCACCATAGTCTAAACACATTATTCTTTTATACTGCATATTCTACCTAGCATTAGTTTAATGATATTCTTCAACAATGTCAATTAAAACTCAAAACAATTATTTCCAATTTTGTCAATTTTGTAAACAAATATGCTTTAAATAAAATATTTGTGCAATTTTAAACATATACATATATTCAATTTTAACCAATGACGCAAATATTCCATATATTAATTTGGAAACAGGTTAAATATGGAATCTTTTTTAATTAATGGTCAAAAGCCACTTTACGGACAGATAAAGGTTAGCACCGCCAAAAATGCAATGCTTCCAATCTTGGCAGGTTGCCTGCTTTGTGATGGCGTTGTGGAACTTCAAGACGTTACATATTTTGATGACATTAAAAACATGCTCAATATATTGACCACACTGGGTGTGAGAATAAAAAAACAAGAGCAGTCGCTCGTGCTTGATTGCACAAATGTCAATAAATACATAATTCCAATCGAACTCACAAACAAACTGCGTGCATCCGTGTTTTGTTTAGGACCGCTTTTGTCACGCCTAAAAAAGGCAAGACTTGCATATCCAGGCGGATGCCTTATTGGAGCAAGACCAATCAACATACATTTAGAGTGCTTAGAAACCTTGGGTGCAAAAATAATAGATAAACATGGATACATAACAGCAAATGCCGACTCCATGCACTCAAGCGTGGTGCACCTGTCATTCCCAAGCGTGGGGGCAACCGAAAACTTGATTATGGCATCAGTTTTCCTTAAAGGCAAAACAACTCTTTTGGGCGTTGCCAAAGAACCAGAAATAGTCGACCTTTGTAACTTTTTAAACGCAATGGGTGCTTTAATTTGTGGCATGGGTAGCGATACAATTGAAATACAAGGCGTTCAAAAACTGCATGGTGGAACATACAAACCAATTCCTGACCGCATTATAGCAGGAACTTACATAATGCTACCTCTTATAGCGGGCGGTGAAGTGGAGATAGCAAATATCAATTTAAAACATATTTCACCTTTATTTTATATGCTTAAAAATAATTCTTGCAAACTTCATGCAAAAGGTGATAAACTTATCGTAGCAAAAAAGGGTAGGCTTAAAAGTTTTGGTAAGGTAGAAACAATGCCATATCCGTTTTTTGCAACCGATTTGCAACAACCACTCTCAAGCCTTGCTTGCACTGCAAAAGGCACAACAATAATAACAGAAAATATGTTTGAAAATAGGTTTAAACATGTTCCCGAACTAATTAAAATGGGTGCAAAAATTAGCGTATGCGATTCTAGTTGCATAATACAAGGCTCAAAAGAACTATATGGTGCCGAAGTGGAAGCATTTGATTTGCGTGGCGGTGCTTGCCTTGTTTTGGCAGGGCTCGGCGCTAGCGGTTACACTACCATTAAAAATATAGGGTTTGTGGATAGAGGATATTATAAGTTGGAACAAAGCCTAAAAAATTTGGGCGCAGATATACAAAGAATTAAAAATTTGCAATAATTTGCAATGGGGGATATATGAAATACAAAAGATTAATCATTATAATGAGTAGCATATTCGCATTTGTGATTTTGTGCGTAATTTTGTCTTTTACTCTTTTTAAAGTTAACACAATAAGCTTTGATTTTGAAAATTCTACCAAAATTTTTGCAAGCCAAGAAAAACAAAATGAGGTTATTGCTTCGGCAGGAATTAATAAAAGTATGCCTATCTTTTCTTTGAATAAGGCAAAAATTGCTCAAAATTTGGAAGCAAAAAATCCATATTTAAAAGTTATAAACATAGAATCTGTTTTTCCTAATAAATTGGTTATTCATTGTGCAGAACGTGAGGAAACATTTTGCATAAAGAGCAGAGACGACATGTACTATGTTTGCGATGACGAACTTAAAATATTAAACATTAGCACAAGCATCGTAACGGCTCAGTCAAACCCTGTTTTGCTCTCGGGCGTTAGCGTCATAAACACAGGTGCAACATTTGGAGAGTTTTTAGAACTTGGCGATGGCAATGAAGTAATAAAAAGCATCTCCAATGCTTTTGCTTATTCAAATAAAACCATTGCAGATATAAAATCAATTTGTAAAAGTATAGAACTTCTTTACGAAAATAACCCATATGTGGGCAAAATGTCTCCAACTCTTGCTATTGTTACATACGATGATTTCAAAATCTACCTTAGAAATGCAAATTCATTTTTAATAAATAAAGTTAACATAATGCTTAACTTTGTTCCCGAATGTAGCAAATATTACTCAACTCATGAACTCGTAATTGACATCAATCCTGACAATGTTAAAGAAGTTCAGTGCTATTTAGATAAAAAATAGACATATTTTTGCCAGTTTTGGCATTTTTGAAAAAATTAGTTGACTTCTCCCCCCCCGCGATAAAATGATTTTAGGAATGCGGGTGGATAGCCTAACACACTATTGGAAGTAAAATTTTACCAATGTAAAATTTTTGAAGTTGCTCTTGCAAGCAACTTCGCTCGCTCTCGCTCGCACTTCCAATAGTGTTTTTTTGTTTTTATAACAAACTTTTAAATGTTTACATAATTTTTTATTTGTTGTAAATATCAAAAAAACACTCCATTTCAATAATTAAATTATTTTCGCATAAATGGAGGGGCGTGTATGTTCAAACTAAACAAGTCTAACAAATTGATATTTTGTATAACCGCAATATTTTTCTCTGTCTTTTTGTCTCAATTTTTGTGTATGGGTGTAAACGCTATAGCCACAGCAGTGCAAACAAGCTCACTTGTTGTAACACCCCTCACATTAACAGGCACTGGCACTCTTTTAGAGCCTTACAAAATCTCAAACGGAGCAGACCTTACAAATCTTAGTGCCTACACAAACTCGGGCGGAAGCACCAAAGGCTTATACTTTACAATAACCGCTTTAGACCTAACCTCAGACGGAGCCTTAGAAATGGCAACAGTCGAGCCAATAGGAACCACATTAAATCCATTCATGGGCATATTTGACGGCAATAATGTAACACTAACAGGTGCAACACTTGCCACAAACTCAGCAGGTTACACAGGAATATTCGGTGTAGTAAAAAATGCAACCATAAAAAACCTTTCTGTGCAGTATAACAAAACAACAACCAATGCAACATACTTAGGCGGAGTAGTAGCCTCAGCGTATCACACAAACATCATAAACTGCCATAACAAAACAGAAATAGAGAATGACGCAACCACCTCAGCCGTTGCTGGCGTAATAGGTTACTCATATAACAATTACATTGAGGGTTGCTCAAATAATTCCAACATCTCATGCACATCAGCAGGCTCAGTAGTAGCGGGCATATCTGCGTACAACGTTGTTGGAGAAATAACAGAATGCTCCAACGCAGGCGACATCAAAGGCGACTATATCGCAGGTGGCGTTGGCGGTGCAATGGTTGTGCCAACAATAAAAATTCCACCTAACCGTGAAGAAGGAATGACTGAGTTTGATAAGGGCGGAAGTGGTTCGTCAAGTGGAGGAGGTTCGCAAGATTCATCAACTGATTATGGCGGTGGCTATCAAAAAAATAATTCAAGTGTTACAACAATAAGTAAATGTTGCAATTGGGGAAGCGTCACAGCAGGAAATACTTATAGTATTGATGTTTCATATGCTGGTGGAATACTAGGGTTCGGCACATCAATTACAATAGAAAACTCTTATAACACGGGTACTGTGTCTGCATCCGCAAAATCAAATTCTGAATCCACAGTTGAAAATAATTATACTTATACTGATGAAGCGGTATCATTTAATGGTTATTACCCATTAGATACTTGTTTGTATTATAAATATGTGTTAAATACAGATTCTGCGTATGCTGGTGGTATTGCTGGCACATGTCTTAAAGTGAAATATTGTTATAATACAGGCGAAGTTAAGGGGGGTAGGGGACGTGTTAGGATTTTTAATCGGTGGTACTTAATTTGGGACAAAGAGCTGTATAGCGGATATGTTGAAAATTCTCATGCAATTTGGAAACAATTGCAAATATACTGCTCAATTGATTTTGACATTATTCACTTTTATTCACCTATTGATGCAAATCAAATTGCAATAACCGAAAAATGTTATTCGACATGGAGTAACTTAGATATATGTAATGTTTCAAAATATATTACTGAGGATGCAGTAAAAAAAGATTACTATTATTATCCAAAATCTATTTCTTCAATTAAACCTGGAGATGGTACAACCGTTTCAACCCTTTTAAGTAATAAACAAATATATAGCAAACCTGGACAACCATACATATCTTATTCACATAAGTTAGATAATTATTATTTTTATAGAGACACAAATGTTAGAGGAGACTTATATTTTGATTATTTTCGCGTTGTTTGCAGTTTTGGAAATAATACATTTAGTTCGAAAGTTACTTTCTATGCAAATTGGACAAAACCAAGCGGGTATAAATTTTATACTTTTAATTTAGTAAAGAGTGTGCCATATATGATTAATCAAAGTAATTATTATAAAAAAGAGAATTTAAACACATCAACTAATTTATCAAGAGATTTTGGTTTTGACACAAATATATGGACATATGACACAAATAGAG
>CAVISZ010000044.1:0-2509 GCA_963645585.1 uncultured Eubacteriales bacterium | reverse complement strand
GGATATCATTTGCTCTACTTTTTATCAAATGATATCTTTTTTGTATTCTTCAACAAGTTAAAAATAAAGCATTTTGTTTGACTATCATTGTTTAATTATTATATAATTAAAATGATTATAGAGGTTTAAAAGAGTTTTTTAAACTGGTTAATTGTTGTTTTTGCACAATTAAATTATAAAAGGGGTGTTATGAAAACTGCTGATTTAATACCTTTAATTTTATTTGAACTTGCATCTGGTGATAAATATGGCTTTGAATTGACAAAGGAAATTGAAGACAAAAGCAATCAACAAATCCAAATAAAACAGCCAACACTTTACACTGTTTTAAAGAAATTGGAAAAATCAAAATTTATCACTTCTTATTGGGAAGACAGCGAAATTGGTGGCAAGCGCCACTATTACAAAATAACTGAAAATGGCAAAGCACAACTTTCAACTTTGCCTTCTTTTGATGTCTGCTTACAAAATGCTTTGATGTCAGAACAAGACGAAGCAGAAGTGGCTTCTGCCCCAACCGAGGCAAATATTCAAAGCAACAATCAAACTAATGTTGTGGAAGAAAATGTTGCTCAATTGCAAAATACATACGAACATAACTTGCACGAAACCCAACCAGCAAGTGAAACACAAAGCATTGAACAACAGCATTTATCACAACAAAACGTTGCTGACAATGACAAAGAAATAACTCAACCACAGAGTTTTGATGATTTTTCTGCGATGTTTTTCCATAAAGACGATGACAACACACCTATCAGTCAATCAAATGTTGAAGATGTTAAACCTGTGCAACAAGAAAAAGATGACTTTATTTCAATCATGGACTTGATTGCTGATAATAATGCGGAAGAACAAAAAACTTCTGTCGTTGATGCAACTGAACTGTTTAACGATAATAGTATCGACACAAAAACCGAATTAGAAGTAAATAAAAGCAATTCCAGCCTGCTTAAAAATCAAGAAAATCAACAAGCCGAACAATTTGCTGAAAGCAAAGAAATAAGCAAATTTGTTGATAAGTTGCCTACTGCACCAGCTCAATCAAAGATTGAGGAAAAGGACGTAAAGGAACTTGAACAATCTGCTGAAAAACAACCTATTTTACAGCCAAAATTAACAAACGCAGATTATGCTTTTGATGAAATCAAATATGTGGACTATGTGGACTTTAAAACCAAAAAAGAATACATATATGCAAAAAAACTTGCCAAAGGCAGTTTAATAAAGACATTCCTCTGCTCTATCTATGTTATTTTGATGTTGGTTTTATGCGGTATGGCAGTTAAACAAACAAGCACACTATACTATTGCATGTATATTTTAACAATTGTGTCATGTTTGGCTTATCTTGCTTATGGAATAAGAAATAACGAAAATTTACGCCTTAAAGCCCAGCAAAATGATTATAAGCCAAAATTTAAAACTCACCTTATTGTTGCAGGTGTTGTAACTTTAATTGTGATAACATTATCCATTATATACAGTGTATCAACTGGATTTAACACAATATCTAGTATGTTTAGTGCTGAAAATTTTGCTAACATTTATGCACCACTATTATTAGTTTCAACAATATGGTTTGACATCTTATTGGCATATATAATAAACAAGACAATAAAAAAATAAGTTTAAACAATTTTAAATAAATCATTTAGGAGTAAAAATGATACCAGCATTGCAAGTTTCAAATGTTACAAAAATTTACGGCAACAAAAAAGTTGTCAATAATGTTTCATTTTCTATTTACCCTGGTCAAATTTATGGATTTGTTGGCCCTAACGGCGCAGGCAAATCAACAACTATTCGCATGATAACAGGTTTAATTGAGCCAAATGAAGGAAATATCAAAATATCTGGTTATAGTGTTGAAAAATCTCATAACCATGCTCTTTCTCTTATAGGCGCAGTTATTGAAACACCCCAACTCTACCCTTATTTATCAGGGCTTAAAAATTTGCAATTGTTTGCAAAATTTTATGGCAAAAAAGCAATGGAACGCATACCTCAAATTGTTCAATTGGTTGGCATGGAAAAACGCATTAATGACAAAGTTTCAACTTATTCCCTTGGCATGAAACAACGTCTAGGCATTGCTCAAGCATTGTTAAATCACCCAAGTTTGCTTATCCTTGACGAACCTACAAATGGTCTTGACCCAAACGGTATTGTTGAAATGCGTAATGTTTTACGTGTGCTTGCTGAAAAAGAAAAAATTGCAATTTTAATTTCAAGCCACAACTTGGCAGAACTGGAACAACTTTGTGACGTTATTGGCATCATTAACAACGGACAGATGATTCAACAACACACAATGCACGACATCAAAGAAATGGTTACAAATAAACAACAACTTCAATTGTTGTGTAACTACCCTAACTATGCCGCATTATGCGTAAAACAAAAATATAAAATAACTGGGCAGGTTATTGGCAATTCAGTCATTTTACCAGTTAAAGAAGCGAATATTGCAGTTGTCATTGCTTACCTTACATCTAAACGTGTAAAA
>CAVISZ010000043.1:11510-14542 GCA_963645585.1 uncultured Eubacteriales bacterium | reverse complement strand
CTCATCTAAATTTTCTTTAGCGACATCACTCTGTTTATTCTTGCTCGCTACATCTGTATCGTTTTTGTTTTTTTCTGCTGTAGGTTTTGGCGTGCTAGCAAACAAACTGTCAGCCGACTCCGAAAGGAGGTCAAAATCATCACCAAATAAATTATTATCATCAAAATTAATCATTTTTCACTCCTTTAATAAAATAATATTTTTTTATGACTATTTTTATTTAAAATTTAATTACGCCAAATTTAAAAATGTCAAATAATTTACATGTATATTTTAATAGACTTAAATATATTTTGTCAAATTATTAATAATTATATAATTAATTTTTAAGATATTTTCTTGCACCTAAACATTTTTTATTGATTATGTCTATCATTATATTACTCATTTCATTCGTAAAGATATAATATTTCCTTCATTCACACGACAGTGTGAATATCATTGCGTTAGCAATATCATTCACGATAGTGAATTTCATTTCCGCTTGCGGAAATATCATTGCGTAAAAAAAGCCTTCTTATGAAGGCTTTTTATTACGCATGGGGTGGAAGATGGGACTCGAACCCACGATCTCCAGAGTCACAATCTGGCGCGTTAACCAACTACGCCACATCCACCAAACTTGTGCCATTTTAGCACAAGAGAATAATTTTGTCAATAAATGCAAAGTTATTTTTTCAAAATATTGATTAAATCGTCAATATTGACGGTTTCTTGATTAAATTCCTGCAAATTTTTTAAAGAATATGTACTATTCTTTACTTCATCTTCGCCAATAATTATTGCGTATTTTGCATTTAATTTTGTTGCATACAATATTTTGTTTTTGAACTTTGTATCTTCAAAACAAATGGTGTTATTGATGCCATTTTTTCTTAAAATGTTGCTAAGGTTAATACACTCTTGTTCTGTGTTTCCCATTGGCAAAATTACCGCTTTTGAAATAGAGTTATCAAATATTTTTAGCAAATTATTTTCTTTTAATTGATAAAAAAGTCTTGTTAGCCCAATAGACATCCCTACGCCTGGCAATTTTTCTTTGGTGTAGTAACCTGCCAAGTTTTCATACCTTCCGCCACCACAAACACTGCCCAAGAACTCATATCCATCTATTATGGTTTCATAAACGGTTCCTGTGTAGTAATCTAAGCCTCTAACAATAGCCAAATTGATGTTAAAATATCCTTCTTCAACATCAAATGCCTGCATATATTTTACCACCAACTCTAATTCGTTTACGCCATCTGTAAACATTTGATTATTTATGTTATACGATTTTAAAACATTCAGTTGTTCTTGTGGAGTGCCTGCAATTTTTATAAAATTCAAAATAACATTTGCTTTATTTTCGTCTATGCCACAATCTTGAATAAGCGATGCCATAAAATTTTGCTCTCCAATTTTTGCATATTTATCTATTAGCCTTAGAATATCAGTAGAACCACTTTCAAGACCCAAAGATTGCAAAAGCCCCAACAAAATTTTTCTGTTGCTTATATAAATTGTAAACTTGCCAACATTTAATTCTTTAAAAATTCTGTAAACAATGCTTGGCATTTCTGCGTCATAAATTAAACTTAATGAGTTTTTTCCTATAACGTCAATGTCACATTGATAAAATTCTCTAAATCTTCCTTTTTGAGGTTTTTCACCTCTATAAACCTTGCCAATTTGATATCTAGCAAACGGGAAATTTAACGAGTTAAAATTTTTGGCAACATATTTTGCAAGAGGTACGGTTAAATCAAAACGCATGCAAAGATTATTGTCACCCTTTGAAAAATTGTATATTTGTTTCTCAGTTTCGCCACCTGCCTTTGCAAGCAAAACTTCACTGCTTTCTAAAACGGGAGTATCTAAAGGCAAAAAGCCAAAACTCTCATAATTTTTTCTGATTATATCTTTCATTTTATTAAAAACAATTTGGTCCTCTGGCAAAAGTTCCATAAACCCTGGTAATGTTTTTGGTTCTATCATATTTTTAATTCCTTTTACATTTAAATTTATTAAAAAAAAAGAAGCCATCGTTTGTTACAAGCGTGACTTCTTTAAAATTCACTTACTTGCAACATAGCAAAATAAGTGTTGCGATTATGCAACACTAAATGCTATGGTGATGAAGTAAACTTTTTATTTTCATGTAATTTAATTTAGTCCTAATTTTTAAATTTGTCAAGTATTATTATTGATTTTTATCCTCAAACCATTTAATAAGCACTTTTTTGGCGAGTTCTGTATTTACATATGCAAGCCATCTAAGTTGTGCGTTATTTTTAAGTTTACCGTTTTCATCTTTGTCGACAATAATTTCCACTTTATCATTTTCGTTCAATTTTGTGTATGGTGGAAATTTGGTTTTGCTTCCATTTATAATGGCATATTTATATGCAAAGCCGATATCTTTATGAATTTTAAATGCAAAATCAAGTGCAGTGCTATATTTTGCCATTTGTTTAATTTCGCCAGAACGCGTTTTAACTTTAATTAGGTCTTGGTCAAGACTGTTTATATTGTCCTCATCAATAATTTCGTTATATCTTCCGTCTAGCGTGCCAATTCTTAATTTTTGATAATCGTCCTCAGACAAAATGTATAGTCTAAGATAATTTTTTATATCATCGCGAATTAAATAGTAAGGAAGTTCAGAAAAATTACCAATTTTTGCATCAACAACATGCAACATACTATTTTTTTTGTTTAGTTTTGCAAGAGCCATGTTATTGACCGTTGCTTTGTCGTAACTATTATCAAATATTATATAAATAACATAGTTTGGAACTTTTATTAGTTGCCCTTGTGAAATGTCTTTTATTTTTATATTTTTGTTAAGCACAACCATTTCATCAAAAACTTTTCGCTCAGAAAGTGGCACCAAAACAATGTCTTTTATGTTGCTTCCCACAAATGATTCTTTTAAATACAACAAAATGTCATCAATGTGCTTTGCGTTGCTTTTGTGATAAGATGTATATTGTTCTAAGTAATTAATACCGTCTATTTTATGCACAATTTTAAAACATTCATTTTTAATT
>CAVISZ010000043.1:0-11500 GCA_963645585.1 uncultured Eubacteriales bacterium | reverse complement strand
GCATACTCAAAAGCCTCAATGGTTCTTAAATTGTGCAACCTATCCGCAAATTTTATGCAAAATCCCAAAGAATTTTTCTTGCCAATTGAAATTAGTTTTTTAAAGGTTTGCTCTTCGGCAGACGATTTTACAAAGTTTGGGTCCTCGTATAATTCTTTATCATCATAGATGTATTTTGTTTTATCTATTGCACTTACGCAATCCACCATTTCAGCAATGTTAGCGTTAAACTCGCTTGTCATTTTATCAATTGTGTAACCGCAATCTTCCACGGTGTCATGAAGAAGTGCCCCACAAATTGTATCTTCATTAAAGCCAAGTTCTGCAATTATTATTGCAACCTCAACTGGATGTGCAAGATAGGGCGTGCCGTCTTTGCGTTTTTGATAAAAATGCAACTGCTTTGCTTTTTGATATGCCCGAGTGATAATGTCTATGTTGGCACCTTTTTTAAGTTCAAGTCCAATTAAATAATTAAATCTTTCATCAATTTGCTCAAACATCAATGCCCTCCTTGATATATCTATAAACCATGTCATCTTCACGGTTAGAAATTTTTGCAAAGCGGAAAGCATTGCTTTCGAACACATCACTTAAAAGAAGGTCTATTCTGTTTTTAACAATTGCCGCTTTTTGTGTTTCTGAAAGTTCGGCAGATAGTTCATTTTGAGAAACATATAGTCTTTTAAAGAGTGCAACAATATCTCTTATGCTATCATCTGTGTCAATCATGTAGTCGTCAAATTTTAAAAGGTTATAGAGTTCGCCGTCTGGAATATCTAGTATTCTTTTTGTTACAATAATGAACTGTGCACAAGGATTATGCTCTCTGCCTCTTGAAATTGAATTTGCCGTTCCAACACCGCCTATATATTTTGCGTTTGATGGCGGATTGTTTAAAATTATAAACGACTTGTCTTGATATTCTTTGTTATCAAGAGTTATAAATATGTTCTGCTCGTTTGTGTCTATGTTCCCTAAATATGTATGACCAAACTCATTATATAAAGCCTCAATTTTGGAATTATCTGCCAACTTGTTAAGGTCTCTTAAAAGCTTAACTGCATCCACCCTCTTTTTGGTAAAAGAGGCCAAAACTCTAACATTTTTGTCAAGTTCCTTTTCTTTAAATATGCTTAAAACGCCATAATTTAAAGTATTTTTTATGTTTGAATGAACTTCGCCTTTATATGAGTCATTGTTGTAGTAATATATAAGATAATTGCCAATATACTTGTCAAAATTCTTTCTGCCCTCGGGACTTATTCCACCAAATAAAAAATCATCTACACTTATTCCAAAGGCATCTTTTAATGCTATTAAAAATTGTATAGATGGTTCACTATTTTTGGTTAAATAATTGTTAATGCTAGATTGAGAAAAGCCTGTTTTTTCGGCAATGATTCTTTGAGAATGTTGTTTGGTTAATTTTCTTAAATTTTCTTTAAACATGCAGTCCATGAATTTATTTCTCCTTGCTTTTAACAAGATAATACAACAAACCCTTTGCCTTGTCAATATTTTTTGTTTAGTAAAATACTAAAATATATCATTATTATAATTTTGTAAATTTACTATTGTGCTTTATTATCAAGTATAATAATCACACAATTTGCCGATATTTTAATCCTTTTACCTTAAGAAGAGAAAAAATAGCACCCGCACTTAATATTTTTTGTTTAAGACTTTAAACAAAATATTTGCTTTTAATTACAATACAAAAGCATATAAGAAATGCAAAAAAAATTAAGCAAAACCTCATAAAAATGAAATTTTGCTTAACTTTTAGAGAACTTAATCTCTTGTGATGTTTATTATTGGCGTTTCGTTATTTAAGCAATCTGCAACGAATGTTGGTTTAAAATCTACATGTTTTAGTTCTTCTTGAGTAAACCATTTGAATGCAAGTGTTTTTAATTCGCCTTTGTCTAGTTCTTCTCTTACATAATCATTTGAGCAAACATCTTCTTTGTTTACCGCTTCACATATGTAGTAAAAACCTATTTCATGAAAAGGCTTTCCTTTTGCAGTTTTAAAAAAGTTTTGGTTTACCGTAATTAATCTTTTTATTTTAATTGGATACCCTAATTCTTCCTGCATTTCTCTTAGCACTGCACTGTCTGTGTCCTCATCTAGTTCAACGTGTCCGCCTGGCAAGCAATAAAAACCATTGTTGTTGATTTTTACTGTCAGGTATTTGTCTCCCTGTTGTAGTATTCCGCAAACTCTAAATTTAAATTTGCCAAATTCGTTATCAATTCTTATATCCATAAATTCCTCCTAAACAAAAATATATTACATTCAATATGTTAAAATGTCAACAACAGGTTTAAAAGAACTGCTAATTTCATAAAAGAAAAACATTAAAAAAACAAGATAAACCTGCTAAAACATGCAACTTTTATCTTGTTTTTTGCTATTAAACTTTTCAGTATTTAAAATAATAATGCAAGATTATTTAGTTTTTTCTTTGGCAGATGGCATATGTTTTGCACTTTTGATAAGTTCTTTTTTAACATATTTTAAATTTTCATTATTTAATAAGTTTTTTTCATAATCGTTTAGTTCAAACTTTTTTAAATTAAATATGCAAGTCATAGATTGATTATATTTATTAAATAAGCCAGCCCCTTGGCATGCCTTTAAAAATGTTGTAAATAAATTATGTGCCGGTTCATTATCATAAGCATATTCAAGCGATAAAGACAATGCTTGAACAGGGTTATAACAATTGTTTATAGTGTATCTAAATAGTTCACTAGAATCAAATTTTATTAAATTATATATATTTGGCAACTTATTTAAAATAGTTTTTTGTACGAGCTTTACGTCCTCTTTTAAACCCTTTTTAGATATTGTAGAATTAGCACCGATATAATCTATTATTTCATTTTCATAATCAAATTGAGCCAAAACCTCTTGTTGTAAATTTTGTAATTTATTTTTCTGAGATGAAGTTAAAGGCATTGTGACGTTCTCAAAAAGTTCATAAAGCAAATTGCAACTAAATTGTCTTGCGTCCATTTCTTCTTGTTTTAAATAATATTTTCTAGCGAAAAAATAGTTATATTTTCTGCTTAGCGCCTCAAATTTTTGTATATCTTGTTTGTTTTTAGCAAGAAGTATGGGTCTTTCATTAAAAGATAAGGTAGCCATGGCGGTTGATAAATCGTCATATAAAATAGAGTTATCCATAACTCCGCTATATTTCATTCCGTCTCGCCTTGTGCCTTTTACTTGTGCAAAATGCCTCAACTCATGAGCAAGCAAAGATATATCTCTTACAATTTGATTATAATAAGTAAAAACTCCTTTGCTAACAATAATTGTATTGTTTTCTGTATAGCAAGCAGAATTTACGGGAGTGCCTACTTCCTTATAAATTTTAGGAAATTTCTCTGGCAATTTAAATTCCTTGCTTAAAAGATAACCGACATAACCCTTTATTAGACTTACAATTTTTTTATAATTTATTATTGAATTTTCATTTAAATACAAAACATATTTTAAAAGTTCATTTTTTAATGTTTCTTCCGTTTGTTTATCGTTTTCCATTATTCCCCCTTTAAAATTGTTTTTACTCTTTTACACACGACCTTATTTTTAAGTATTTTAATACAAAAAGGTGTTTATTGCAATACCTTAACTTAAAACCACCTCACTGAAACATGGCTTTGAAATAAAACCACAAGTTGCCCAATATCAACCACGCAATGCCTTTAATAATATCTAATTTTAATATTACCTACGACTTTTTACATGAACTTTGCCTAATTGCCAATGTAAAAATTATTAAAACAAGCGAACTGCAACTATTAAAATTAGCACCTTTTAAAAGGTGCTAATTTTTGCATATTGCTTTTTATTGAACTTTTATTTAATTTTCATCTTTTTACGAAGTAGGATAAATGTTACAAGTGCAACAACAAACACTACAACAGAAACCACAATAATGATAATTGATACTGTGTTTAAAGGTTCCGTTTTGTTGATGTATGAACTAAATAACAATTGTCCACTAAGAGATGTAACTTCAATAAAGTACTCTCTTGCTTGCGATAAAACAATTTCGTTAAGTTCGACAACTTCGCCGTTTGCAATGGTTTGGCTTGTGATATAAATATCATCTTGTCCTGTAATTTTTACAATACAGTCACCCGCCTCGCTTAAAAGGTTAGAAGCAAGGAATGTGATTGTTACATTGTCGGTGGTTGTTGTTCCGCTTTCATGAGAAATTGTGATTGGCACATTTGCCTTGTTAATCCAAATTGTAAATGAGTATTGTTGATTAAACTCATTGTTTGCATTAATTACAAAAGTCCAAACGCCTGCACCTGTTTTAACATCGTTAACGTGAAGTGTGATGTCTTTTAGATATTTATTGTTATACAATGTGCCAGTGTTGGCATTTGCCAATTTGTCATTTACAGATTTTCCGTTAAACAAGATGTCTTGAATGTATGAGTTGCCATAAGTTGCGTAACTGAATACCATTCTGCTCTCATTTGAACTAAGAATTGTAAAGAACAAAGGTGCTTCGTAAATGTTCTCGCCGTTGATTTTTGCTGAGAACCAAACTTTGTAAAGACCCGCTTTGTCAAAAGTCCATTCAAACTTGTTGTTTCGAGATACTTCCAATGTTTTGCCGTTTAACTCAACATTTATGCTTGGTCTAGCATTTTGGTCATAATAGCTTAAAGTTGTTTCTGGGACACTAACTTTTACTTCTTTGTCATAAATTGCATAATCAATTGGTGACTCATCATTTATTTCAAAGATAACACTGCTTAAATATTTTACTGCAAAATATTCTGTGTCTAAATATGTGCCAAAGAAATGGCTATTGCCCGCAAGGTCGGTAAACTTAAAGTAGTAAACACCCGAAGTTTTTAAGGTTATTGTGCTTGTATTTTCGGTTTCGGTAATAATTGGAGTAAACACAGTTTTGCCAACTTCACCATAATATATGGTTGCTTTTATTTTGTTAGTTTTTATTAAGTACCAATTTGACCAAGATATTTTTTTGCCTGCGTTATAACCGTCTTTTGTCAAAACCGAAGAAATTATTGATGTAGATTTTGTAAGGTCTTGCGAGTTGCCTACACTATCGTATTCAACAAAGTTGTTCTCCTTAAACAAGATGTTTGTTTGAGGTATTTTTGAAATTGCAATTTGATAAGTGTAATGACTTGTGATTGTTGGGTTTGAGTAATCGGTGTGTATTTTATAAACTGTTGTATAATCGTCAATTACTTCAACATCTTCTGGAGTGTAAATAAGCCCCAAACTGTCGTTAAGTAATATAGCATAATCACCATTTACAATGTAGTGAGTTTGAATTGTGGTTGTTACGCTTAAATCTCCACCTGTTTTTGTATAAGAGTAAGGTACACCTGTTTCAAACACCTCGGTGTAAGAACCGTCACTGTTTACTTTCATAACTGAATATTTATAATCAGATGTATTTTTAATTGTGAAGTTTAAGTTTGTTGAAAGACCTTTTAAGTCGCCCAAATAATTTACAACAATTCTGTATGTTCCGTTCTCTTTTGCAACATAATCGTTTGTTAAAAGCACAACTAAATTGCTAGGAGTAATCAAATATAATTCATAAGGGAAATCAAGTGTTGTTTGCTCAAAGAATATAGAAATATCGTTTGTATAAACACTCTTGTTGCCCAAAATGTAAGTGATATTTTCACCATTTGTGCCCATTAATGATATTTTTGGAACTTTGTTGTAAATGCTGAACACTTTAACATCGTTATCTTCGCCAAAGTCCTCATTTAAAGTTAAGGTTACTTTAAAGGTTTGACGTCCACCATAAACACCTTTTGCAACATCAATTGTTGCTTGTTTCATTTCTAGCACCATAATTGCATTGCTTATAACACTGCATTCAAAGTATTTTTTGTACTCGGTGGTGTCTGTAACATATTTGTCGTCTTCGTTATCTGCCTGTTTGTCGGCATCGTACATTTTTACTTCAAAGCCATTGTTCTTTCTTGCAATTCTAAACAATTTGCTTTCTAGCCCAGTGTTTACAACAATGTCACTAGATGAATATATGGTTGTATCATATTTATACACAATGTTTTGGCTTGCATAGTAAACATAGTTGCCGTCTTCATCGTATGAATTAATTATTTCGCTGTTAGATGTGATTGGGTCTTTAATTTCAATTTGACCATAAATGTGAGGCACTTTGTACTCTTCACCAAAGTTATCGTAGAATGTGTAAATAAAATAGTCGTTCTTGTTGATTCTTCTAGTTACTTCCAACCTTATATACGTAGAACCATCAACGCCTTTTACATATGTGATTTTATAGTTTTGAGAAGAATAACTTGGTTGTTCTGAAATAAAGTATTTTTCATCATCAACCTTAAATGGGTTTATTTTTTCACCATTAACAACGCCCGTTACAGTTAAACTTGTTGCATAAATAATGTTTGTGTCTGCTGAATTTGAAGGGAGTTTTATCATTATACCTTCAAGCAGTTCATCTTCATATTTTGCCAAAGTGTAATATTGTAACACTTCGTTTAAAACAAAGGCATTTATTGTTAATGTTTGATATTTTGGCATGTTATACACAACAATTGATTGTGCACTAGAACTAGATGTTAACGTTGCAATTTCTGTTAATGAATACAACTTGCTATCATCAAGAGTTGTAAACTCTGCCTCTTTATAGAATTTGTCACCAGAGAAAGGAGTTTTTACATATCTTACGCCATTGACTTCTATAACTTGGAAATATCTTCCACTTAAAGACTCATTTTGAAGCAAATCTAATTCAAGCAAACTTAGTGAATATTTTGAATATACGCTTGTTTTGTTTTCAGTTAAGTCAGAATACAAAATGTTGCCTTGTTTGTTAGATGATGACGAATATGTAACAAGTGGGTCTGTTAACATGCTAGCATCGGTTATGTAAATTGTGTAAACCGTGCGGTTGCCTGCATAGTCCTCTTCTACAAATTCAACGTACTTGCCAATTAAATTTCTTCTTGACAATAATGTTTCAAATGTCTCTTCAGACTTAAACAAAACATTGTTTGTTGTGTCGTTGTAGTTTTCTAGATAAATTTCACTTTCTTGAGTATTGCCTATAACATATTTAGTGTTTAAGCCGTCTTTGTCAAAAACTCTGTAATATGCTTTGTAGAAATCATATTCTGTTTGAACAGGAGTTTTTAAAAGAGACAAGAAGTTTTCAATATCAACCACGTAAGAATAATTTGCGTAAAGCCCTGAAGATTTAGACATGTTATATTTATTGCCATAGCCAGTTGCATATTCTCTTAAGGTGTTAAACGATAGCCCCGTTTGTGCAATTAAAGAAGTAATGTTTGAAGTTGGAGCCTGCAAGTCTACAACAAGTCTTGTTGTTTTTGAGAAGTAATTTTGATTGCTATAGTCAGATTTTTCACCTTTGTATTGCAAAGTTATGTCAATTGTTGAGCCGTCTGCATAGGCACCATTAATTTGTGCTAGGTTAAGGTCAACATAATAACCATCGGTTGAGTTGCCCATTATTTTTTTAGGGTCAATTTTGCCTGTTACACCATTGGAAACAACATAAGAAATTTCGTCTTGGTTGATTTTTGCCATATATGCACTTGGTGAATCTGGCCAATAAATTCTAATGTTTGGTTTGTTTGTGTAGTAAACACCATTTTCACCATTAATTGGATTATTTTTATCGTCTAGCAAGCTATATTCAGGTTCTTGATATGTTATGCAGAAGTCAAAGGTGAACACATCACCGCCGTTTGACTCAATAATAACATGATAGAAACCATTTTTGTTAAATGTTACAATTCCGTTTGAGCCAGAAGTTGTTAAGTAGTTATTGTTTAAAACTTTATCAAAAACTGTAACTTCTTGTGGTGTTGTGGCCAAACTATCACCCTCTCTATATTCCACTCTTGCACTTAGTTTGTAGGCACTATATGAATTATATTGTTTTGTTGATTGATTTAAATAATCTACAACAGAGTTTTCGTCTGCGTTAAAGTTGCTTGAATTGTCACCTGAAAGTTGACCATATATAAAGTTGTAGTGGTCGGTGTCAAATTTATCGTATCCATATTTATATGCAGGAACATACAAAGTAACTGGCAATAAGTTGGTTGTTAGCACTGGTCTTGCAGTTGTTGAGCCTTGCGACATTTGATTTGCAAAGTAAATGTCTTGGAAGAATAGTGTGCTATCTTTTACGCTTGAATAGTTATTTAAAACTTGAAGTTTTATTCCACCGCCTGTGTAGTAAATAGAATCTCCGTTTGAGTCTACCTCTGGAGCACTGATAATTCCGTTGCGGTCAACAATAAAGGTTAAAACTCTTTTTTTAGGGTCGTTTACATCATTGGTGTTTTCATATGTTCTTGTAATAACATACTTGCCCGCTCTTGTTCTTGTTTTTTTGTCTGCGCTAGAAACAACATTGTAGTTTTCTGGGTTTAAGCCCCAGATGTATGTGTTTGCCTCGCCTGCAACTGCCGTTCCAAGTGGAGTTGAACCATTTTGATAAATATTCAATGATGATGTAGGCTCATTTTTGAAAACATATGTACCTTTATCGCTCTTTTCAAAAGCGTAATATTCCATTTTGATAGAGTCTACAACAAGTGTTGCCGATGGCATTATGCAGTAACTAAAGTTAAGCATCTCGTCATTTTGAGTTAACGTGTTTGTTGCGGTTGGTTGATAGTAGTTATATTTTGTCAAGCCATCGTCCGATTTTATAACGTCAAATTGTTGCAAATTCCATGTGCCGTTTTCGGTTCTGTATGAAAGTATCATTCTTGAGTTATCGGTTGAGAAAGTAACTTGATGTCTTGCATCAAAATATTTATAGTAACTATCAAATGAATTTGTAATGTTTGTGTTTGAAGATGATGCCAAATAGAACACATATTCTGCCTCGTTTGGAGTGCCATCTTCTTTTATTGCTTTTTCGGTTATTTTATATTCGTTTGCACTTAGCGAATATGAATAAGGTGTAACCCCTCCATTTTCTGCCTTGCTATAAAATAGCGTGTCTTGATTGTCTATAACCAAATAGTAATTTGTTTTGTATTGTTTAAAGTAGCCTTTGTAAGCATCGTTTTCAATAACTTTTTCTTTTAGCCATGCGTCCCAAGTGTCGCTAATAGATGGCATTTTTTCAAACTGAATAAGTTTTTGTGCACCAAAATATAATGAATAGTCGCTTGAAGTTGTTTTTGAGTCTTGAACTATTGACCAAACATTATTTTCACTTGTTAAAATGTTTGTTTTTGTTTTATCAATGAACAAAACTTTGTAAATAACATTCACGCCCTCAATTGGGTTTGTTAGTGCGGTTTGGTCATATATCTTTATTATATATAATCCGCCTTGTGACAAAATGTGGCTTTGGCTGAGCGATGTTACGCTTCTTGTGTTTGAGTAAGTTGATGCAGGCAAATCGCCACTGCTATATTTAAAAGTGTCAACTGATGGAATTCCATATGTTGTGTAAGGTGAACGATAAAAGTTTTCTAAAACGCTTGAAGTTAAACTGTTTGCAAAGTCTGATGAATAAGATGTTGGGAAAAATCTGTATTCTGCATAGGTTTGCGCTTTGCCAAAAACCTCTTTGTTGTTCCACTCTATTGCAACTGCAGAGTTGGTTGCAAAAGAGGTAATTTGCCCTGCTTTTGAATAAAGCGAACCAGAATAATTTACAAGCGAGTTGATAACAACATCGGTAATTCCTGTTTTGTCAATTGTGAAATATGTAACATATTTTTTCTGGTTATTGTTTCCATAGGTTAATTCAACCTTGTATTTAGCACTCTCAGTTAAAACAATTTGGCTTTCTATTTGTGTTGCAAATTGTTCGTTTGATAATTCCGCATTATCAAAATTTGTTGATTTATATATTTTTAAGATTGATGGCGAATCAAATGTGCCATTTTCTAATTTTTTAACAACTATATCGTTATTTGTTATGTAGTCATTTGGCACGCTAGACTTGTTTGCATTATCTTCATAAATAGAAATTTCTGGCGAACTATTTGTTATTTCAAACAAGAAATATTGATAATTGGTTGCCACATTATATTTATCAAATGTGTAAGCAAGTTTAACAAGATAAACACCTGCGGTGCTAAGTGGAGTGCAAGCATAGTCGGTTTTTACATATTTGCTTGGGTTTGCATCTATGCTTTGATTTGGCAAAACACCATCGGTGAACTCTTGCATGTTTTGGAAGTAGTAATAAACGCTATCGGAAGTGTTTACTGTTGCGTTTGTTCTAAAGTAAACTGGTGCTTGATTGGTTTTTACAACTTCTAGCGGGTTGTTCTCTCTGCCAAGCAAAGTTTTTATTGCAACATAAGCGTCTGCGTCATTTAAAGAACTAGGCAAAAGCGATGTAATGTCCGCTTGTTTTTCAATTTTGCTATAATCATCTTGCTTTGTTTGCTTAAATTCTTCAAGCCCGTTTGCTCCAGTGTAAAATGCTTGATAGCCAAACATGTAAACAATGCTATCATTGTTTGGATATTTATCTGAAGTTAAATCAAAGTAATTGCCAAACACGGTGCCGTTAACTAAAGTTTCGTAAGATATATAATATGTTCCAATATCGTTAAACGCAACAACCGCCACGCCTGTGTCAGCCCCAGATGTTTCATCTTTTATGGCGTTTACATTTACATAATTTTGAGATGTTGCTTGCAACATTTCGTTAAAGTTTGAAACAGTAACCACACCGCCAACATTTTTTATTTGTGTTGTAAATGTAAGTTGTTGATAAACTTTTGTGATGTAAACATTAAACATGTTGGTGTTTACTGTTAAAGTTGGAAGAATTTGTCCGCCATTGTACTTTGTGTAGTTATAAAAATAAGTTTGGTTTGTACGCACATCGGCAAAGTTTTCAAAATATTTGTTTTGTGATGCTCCACAATAATCGCTATACTTTAAAACATAAAAGTTAACTGTAAAACTTATATTTTGAGAATCGTAGTTGTTGTCAAGTTCTGCATAAGAAAGAGTGATTGAGTAACTGCCATAAGCAAAGTTGCCGTTTGCAAGTGCAGGGTTTAATGCAAGTTTAAACACTTTGTTTTCGTCTCTTATTATGCCAATGTTTTTTAAGTCGGTTGAAGAAACAACTCCGTTTATTGTAATTAAAGGTGAAATATCTTGTCTTACTTTTAATGTTTTTCCGTCTGGCATTAAAAGTTGACTTTGGTCAAACTCTAAAACAACTGCCTGGCCATCATTTAAAAATATTGCATCTCCGTTTGAAAAAACATCAGTGCTAGACTTTGTGTATGGTTGGTCTTGATTTCCAGAGTCATAATCTGCAGTATAAATAGAGAAATAACTAGGAAAGCCCTCTCCTTCTGCAAATGCCGATTTGTTGGCGGTAAACAAAAATACGCCCGTAACAAGAGCAATAATTGCAGGAAGAATTTTAAATATGTTTATTAATTTATTTTTTTTCATAATATACACC
>CAVISZ010000042.1:6631-7838 GCA_963645585.1 uncultured Eubacteriales bacterium | reverse complement strand
CAAAGCGAGTGTATATTCAAGCAAAACTGATGTTTATTCAAACTGTGATGCCACGATTTATCGTGGTGGTTGCGTTTAGCAACTTAAAATTTGACTTGCTCAAATTTTACATCACATAGTTTGTTTTTTTTGCGTTTATCTGCTTGAAACAAAATCCATAACCGCAATTGCCCCGTCTGCACATGCGGTTACAATTTGTCTAAGCGGAGTGTTCCTAACATCGCCAACGGCATAAACATTTTTAAGATTTGTGTGCATTTTGCAGTCGGTTTCAATAAACCCGCCGTCAGTAAGTTTTATTTTGTCTGCAAAAAGGTCTGTGTCGGGCTTTCTGCCAATTGCAACAAACAAGCCGTCAACTTTTAATTCCTTAAACATATTGTCTTTTTTGTTTAAAATTTTAATGCCGTTCAACTTTTCATTGCCCAAAAGTTCGGTTACAACATAATTTGTTAAAATTTCTATTTTTGCATCGCTTCCACTTGCCATACACTTAACAACATTTAAAGAGCCCTCTTTTGCTCTAAATTCATCACGCCTATGAATAAGGTATATTTTTTTTGCAAGGTTAGAAAGATATATGCAATCTTCAATAGATGTGTCGCCCCCACCAACAACGGCAACCGTTTTATCTTTGTAAAAACTGCCGTCACATGTAGCACAATAACTAAGCCCTTTGCCCAAAAATTCTTTTTCGTTTTGAACATCAAGTGCTTTGGCATAGGCACCTGTGGCAATTATGACCGCCTTTGCTTGATATGTGTTTTTGTGAGTTTTAATTGTTTTAACATCTTGAGTTAACTCTGCGTCAATCACCTCTTCTCTCACAAACTCCACGCCCAAATCTTTTGCCTGCTTTTTCATGTTTTGTGACAAGTCAAACCCCGAAACATCGGGAATGCCTGGATAGTTTTTTATTTTGTAAATGCTTGCAACCTGACCGCCCGCATACATTTTTTCTAGCACCAAAACCTTTTTGTTTGCCATGGCACCATATATGCCCGCACTAAGTCCTGCGGGTCCACCGCCAATTATGATAATATCGTACATAAAACTCCTTAAACCTCTTTAATTTCAACGCACTCAAACTCTTCTTTTTCATTTGAATAACTAACCACAACATTAAAAACATTATTATTTATGCAACGAACGGCTTTTTTGGCAAAACCGCCAGCCATTTTTAAATCGAGTTTTGTAGCATTGCCTC
>CAVISZ010000042.1:3775-6621 GCA_963645585.1 uncultured Eubacteriales bacterium | reverse complement strand
GCGTTGAACATAGCCAACCACGGCACCCTTTACATCTTGTTTTTTTAAATTTTGCGATAGGTAATTTTTTAACTCGTCAATATTTACAGTGTTCTCCTGCAAAATTATTATAGGCGCCTTATTGGTTTTTAATTCTTTTTTGACGGCTTTTAATAATTCTTCTTTTGTGCTATCACCCGTAAACACGTAACAAGCTCCCACTGCGTCTCCCACAAAATGAGCAATGTCTGGGCAATGTCTGCCCATAACCTCATAAATGCAAGCACGGTCAAAAGCCATCATAGATGTGTTCACTTTTTCTATAAAATCAACCGCATTGCTAACCGCTGTTGAAAAGCCAATTGAATAGTCACTTTGCTTTATGTCGTTGTCTATGGTTGTTGGAACAAACACGCACTTTATTCCAGCATTAATAAGTTTTTTTGTTGCCTGCAAAGAGCCGTTTCCACCCATTATCACCAAAACGTCAATTTTGTGCTTGTTTAAAACATTTATACACTTTTTAAAACCTTTTGGAGTTGTAAACTCTTCACTTCTGGAACTTTTAATAATAATTCCGCCCTTTGTGCGTTCTTCTTTTATTTGATCTAGCGTCACGCTTGACACATCGTTATCAATTATTCCTTGCAAGCCTCTGTTAAAAAGAGTAATTTTGTGGTCTTTTAAAAGCGAGCAAAGAGTGTATAAGCACTCATTCATTCCTGCGCCGTCTCCGCCACTTCCAATTATTGCTATATTCATACCATATCTCCTTTATTTCATTTTGTGTTTTACTGCCAGTTAATTGGCTTTTTGCCAAGACTCAATAAAATTTCGTTGCACTTTTTAAAATGACCATTTCCAAAAAATCCGTTATATGCGGAAAGTGGACTTGGATGTGCGGACTTTAATATGTAATGCCATTTATTGGTTATAAGAGGCTCAAACGCTTTTGCATTGCCACCCCAAAGCATAAACACAACAGGACTTTCACGCTCGTTAAGTTTTTTTATAATTTCGGCAGTAATGTTTTCCCAGCCTTTGCCCTTATGCGAGTTTGCCTGACCTTGTCTTACAGTTAGCACCGCATTTAAAAGTAGCACGCCTTGTTTTGCCCAACGAGTCAAATCTCCGCTTGGCAAACATTTTATGCCATACTCCGACTCTATTTCTTTGTATATATTTTTTAGGCTTGGAGGAAGTTCAACTCCGTCTGGCACAGAAAAACTCATTCCCATTGCCTGACCTATTTCATGATAAGGGTCTTGACCAATTATAACCACATTAACATCGTTAAACTTGACCATATTGAGTGCATTAAAAATTTGGTTATAAGGAGGAAATATTGTGTGCGAAGAATATTCTTCATTTAGCCAATTTTGTAATTTTTTAAAATAATCTTTTTCAAACTCTGGTTGTAAAATCTCATACCAGTTTCTCGCTATTTGTATCATACCTAGAATTATATTAAATTTTTAATTTGTAAACAAGCATTTTTAATTATTTTATATTAACTAAAAGTCTATTTTTGCAAAAAAAGTAAATTGTTTGCATTTTGTGTTCAATTTTAATAGAATGTATAAAAGAGGTATTTATGACAAAAAGCAAAACAAACGCCACTCGCTTTGTAAACGCATTTAATCAAATTGACTACGCTCTAAGAGTTCAGCACAACTTTAAACGTAGCATGGGCTTTAGCGACATGATTAGGCGTGCCGCGTCAATCAACCATATCGTCCGCAAATATGAAGATGATTTGATTGACTATGGCAGGCTTAGAAACGCAATTGTTCACAGTTCTAACCCCGATGAAGTAATTGCAGAACCACACGAAGATGTTGTTGAAAAAATTGAGTCGCTTGCCCACCTTATAACCACACC
Organism: uncultured Eubacteriales bacterium; assembly: GCA_963645585.1. Lineage (GTDB taxonomy): Bacteria > Bacillota > Clostridia > Christensenellales > UBA1242 > HGM11367. Next base: position 4,761 of record CAVISZ010000042.1, on the reverse strand, counting down.
ACCAAAAGCAACCGATGTTTTGGCAGACAAAAGCGTTTTTACTGTAAACTTTGATGTTAGTGTAAAAGACGTTATTATGAAAATGACCGCAACAAAATATAGCAATATTCCCGTTTATAAAGACGGCGAACTTATTGGCGTTGCAAATGGTCAAAAAATATTAAATATTTTAGGTGAAAAATTAATTGACGGCGAAAATGCCGAAACATATTTAGCCACTCACACAATTGAAGAAATAGCCTCTCTTCCAAACGAGAACAATTACTACATGGTTATGCCTGCAGATATAACCATTGACCATGTGCTTCAAGAGTTTTTAAACAACCGTAAACTTTTGGTTATAATTTTAACAAAAACAGGCACAATGCACGAGCCTCCTATTGCAATTATAACCTCTAGTGACTATATGGAATTAAATAAAATTTTGGAGAATTATTAAAATACCAAACAAAAAATTTAAATGTAATTAAACGACATATTAAACCCCTCCCCATTTTCGCATTAAAATGGAGAGGGGTTTACATTTAAAATATTTTTACTTAAGTACTTTTAAAAAAGTATGTTAATGTTACTATTTGTTTTTGATTATTACAAACATTTTAAAAAGGAATTAACACATATAGCGGCTTTAAAGAGCCACTTGGTTTGCTTTTGTTAAAAAATTTGATTTTTCCCTTGCTTTTTTCTCTATATAGTTTGCAATAAATTCTTGACCTTTGTCGTTTGGATGAATGCCGTCCTCACACAAATATGACAAAAAATCTCTTTCAAGCAAAATTGGAGTTCTGTAATCAATAAAGTCACAATTCAATTTTTTAGCAATCTTTGCAAGGCAGTTATTGTAACTCTCTTGATGTCTATACAAATTGCTTTCATCGCCTTTTAAAAATTTTAATATATTTTGTTTGTCTCCTTGTTTTGCGACAACATTGTTGAAATATCTGCCACTATTAATTGGAAAAAGTGACAAAACAACCACTTCAAAG
>CAVISZ010000042.1:0-3683 GCA_963645585.1 uncultured Eubacteriales bacterium | reverse complement strand
ATATAATTGTGTTTCTAGCAAGTTTTTCAAACTCTGAAAGAGGTGTTTTGGGGCTATGCTCAAAAAGCGGATTTTTGCTTACCTCTGCCCAGTTATAATCAGCATCGTTGCCACCAAGTTCAATTACCGCAATATTTTGCTTGTTTTTATCAAACATGCTTGCAACTTTGTCAAACATTCCTTTGTTTACTGCCCTGTTTAAAGTTTGCCCAAAAACCGATAAGTTTTGAATATCTATATTAAGCGCCTGTTCCACATTTTTAACGGCGTTATTTTTTAATTTTTTTATACAAAAGTTGTCTAAATACAAACCTTTGGAGATTGAATCACCAATCAAGATTACATTTGCATTACTTAAATCCATATGCCTCCTCCTTGTCCTACGGGCATTATATTCCCCTGTAAAAATTAAAATAAACCTACTTGCCCTAAATTTTGCTATAAACTAAAATTGTTAAAAAGTAGAATGTCTCTAAGCCCACTCTACCGTCAGTAGAAATGGCAGTAGAACGCCTTTAAATAAGCCAAATTGCGAGCAATTTAAGTCATGTTAAATTTGTGCTTGAAAAATATGTCTTTTTATGATAAAATAATAAACACAACAAAACTTTTAAAAGGAGTTTTTATGGCAAAACAACAAGTTTACAAACTAGATAATGGAGCAACAATAATTTATCAAAAGCAAAGTGCGTTTAATGGATACTCGTTTTCTATTGGCTTTAGATGTGGCTCTCAGCTTGACGGGAAATATAAAGGTTTAAGTCATGCCCTTGAGCACATGCTTGTTAAGGCTCAAAATTACAAATCTACTCAAAAGTATTTAGACGACATGCTTAAATACACTATCAATCAAAATGCTTTTACCACCCAGCACACAATTTGCGTGTCAGATTTTACTGCGGTTGACAAAAATATTGACGATGCACTTGCCTTTACTCAAAAAATGCTTTCAAGAAAACATTTTTCTAAAGACCAACTTGCTAGAGAAATTGAAGTTATAAAGCAAGAAATTTTAATGGATAAAGAAGAGCATAAGTTTGAAATTCCTTCCGCTTTTGACTGTCTTTTAACAAGCCTTTGCGAAAACCCACCAAAGGACATTGACATTTTAGGCAACGCAAAAACTTTAAAACTTTTAACTCCTGAACTTTTGTCGTCTTATGTAAAAAGATATTTTAACAGCGACAATTTGGTTATATCTGTAACAACCAATAAATCGGTTGAAAAAGTGTTTGAACTTTGCAGTAAATATATCTTAAGCACCGTCCAACCAGCAACAAACCCTAAATATATAATTCCACCACCAGAGCCACCAACATTCAAGCCTGCAAACACACTTGTTGCCATGCCCGATGCCGAATGCGAAGGTGTTTCTATTTGCTTAATGTTTAGAGAGCGTTCGGCTCCTGCTGAGGACATTAACTTAGAGTACGCTTACGGCACAATTGAAGATTATTTGCTAAACAACTCAGGCAGTATGCTTTGGAATGTGCTACGTGAAAAAAATCAACTTGTTTACACTTATGGGTTTCAAAATATGAACCTTGGCAATGTTAAATTTAAATCATTCTACACTTTAACAAGCTCTGCCAAAATGCGTAAAACAATTTACGAGCTTTGCAAAATGATTAGAAGCATTGCAACTAACGGAATTACTGAAAAACAATTCAATGATGTAAAAACTGCCCTAACCGACATTAAATCGGCAACACTCAGCAAGTTTAAGGCATCAAGTGCACAGTCTAATTATTTTGACTATATTGAAGGCAAAGAATTTATTGATTACAAAAAAGTAAACGATTATATTTCAAAAATTACATATCAAGATTTCTGCAAATATATTATGTCTGTTTATGCAACTGCAAATGTATCGGTTGCAATAGAGGGTAAGTTTGACTCTAGAAAATGTTATAATCTTTTAGAGATTGAAAAAATGCTTGGCAATTATTCCCATGTTGAAAACACCGAAGATTTTAACACTCCACGAATTGAAGTAACCAACCTTGCACCTCAGGCACAAATTTTCACTCTTGATGACTACAACAATTATTTAATGCAACTAGCCCAATATGTTTCTGCTGAAAAACCAAAACCAGAAAGTGTTACAATTGATAATGAACCAGTCAAATAATTAAAAAACACATAAAAAATAGGCAAAATTGATAAAAAAATTCAATTTTGCCTATTTTTTTGTGATTTTTTACAGTTTTTTCAAAAACTTAAAAATTTCAATCATTAAATCAATTCATTTTTATTTTGTTTTTTATTTATTTTTCTATAGCCCAAAATATGAACAACTCTTAAATTTTGATAAGAATAATATGTAAGCGGAACATCTTTTACATCGCGAGTGTTGGCACAAACAAAAATATCTTTGGGCTTGCTAGACAAAACTTTTGTTACAAAAAGACAATGGGAAAAAACAGGTTTGTTTTTAAATTTTAATTGAATAACATCACCCACCTCACACATCTCTAAAGAGGTTTCACTTGCAAACACTCCCTCACCTTTATTGGAAATTAAAAAGTTAAATAAAGGCTCCACATTTGCCCAAGAAAAAGATGTTTTTTGTGGCGACACATAAAACCAGCCATTAGCGCCAAAGTTCATAACAGGTGCTCCCGCAAAAAGACATTGGGACACAAAATTTGTGCAATTACCGCCAATGTTTGTATAGTCAAAATAATTTTTGTTGCGACTGAGTGCATACTTTTTAGCGTATTCAACTGCCAAAATTCTATCATATTTGTTTAAAACCAACATATATAATTCTATGAATAATCACCAATTATTTGTCAAAAAAATTAAAGTGTGCTAACATATTTTTAAGCGGAGATTTTTATGAAAGAAAAGAGCAAATATCATTTTTGGGATATTGTAAACTTGGTTATTTTTTATTCTGTATTCTTATGCTTTTTAGTTTCACTAATTTTGGGCATTAAAGACTTTGCAATGGGCAACACGCCGTTTAAAGATCTTCTTTACAGAATTTCACTTTTATTTTTAGTTTGTGTACCATACTTAATTAAAAAAATATTTAAAGTAACATTTTCTCGAGTTGTTGGAATTGTGTACTATATTTACATGTTTTTGGCAGGATTTTTAGGCACAGGTTTAAGGCTATATAGCAAACTTGAATGTTGGGATATTATTATTCACTTTTTAATGGGTATGAGCCTATCGGTGCTTAGCATTTACATTTTAAACTTAACAATTTACAAAAAAGACAAGTCAAGACATAATTTGTTTTTTACTTATTTGTTTATGATTTGTTTTGCTTTGGCAGTTGGTGTCGTATGGGAAATGCTAGAGTTTGCTTGCGATTTAATTTTTGACACTGGGTTCCAAAGATATGTAACCTACTCAGGCACAGTGCTAGTGGGACAAGAAGCCCTTGTTGACACAATGCTAGATTTAATAATGGATTTTGCGGGAGCTATAACAGGTGTTATATTCACTGCAATTATGATAAAAGTAGATAAAAACTTTTTAAAATCATTCCACGTTAAAAAACTAAGAAGTAATGAGCAAGAAGTGGAAGACATTGAAGAATAAACAAATTATAATAAATTAGCAAAAATATTAAAAAATACTAGAAAAAACCTCATTTTTTTGATATAATTTCAAAAAAAGAGGTATTTTTTATGGAAACATCAATTTTTACTCCTGACGCTCTTGCAGAA
>CAVISZ010000041.1:0-5568 GCA_963645585.1 uncultured Eubacteriales bacterium | reverse complement strand
TTAACATTTGTTAAACTATTATTTCCAATCTTTTTTAAAATAGGTGCTTCCAAGTTTTCTAAACAAGTATTATTGCAAAGACAATTATTTCCAATGGCTTTTAAATTTGGAGCAATAAGGGTTTTAAGGCATGTGTTATTTTGCAAAAAACCACCTTTAATTATTTTTACATTAGGTAATTCAATCTTTTTTAAACTTTTATTGTTTTTTAAAAAATCATCATAAATTACTTTAATATTTGGGTTGTAGTAGCCAATAATTTCGTTGTGCTTGTTTAGCGTAACTTTTATTGTTTTTTCTTTTAATGGTGTTATGCAAACAACCTTGTTTTTGTTTTCGTCAAGTTTAATTTCTATTCTGTCAATAACATTAAATGAATAAACAAAGGCATCGGCTTTTACATTATAGTCATAATGCTCTACATTTTTAAATCTAAAATCTAAAACATATTGGTCTAGCAAAATTTGTTCGGAACTTTTAAGTTGAACCAGCATTTTTTCTGGCTCTACAACAATGTTGTTTTCGCAGTAAAAATATCCATTTTCGTAAATGTTAAAACGATAGAACATTCCGTCAGAACCTCTAACATATTTTGGGATTTTAAGGTCAGCGGTTTCTCCACTTAGCATTTTAATGCCATACTTGTTTGCAAAGGCGTATGTTAGCCCTGGAATTATGTTTTCTAAATTATTTCCAAAAGTTGCGTCAGGAAGTTTAACAGTGTGATTGTATCGGTTTTTAATTGAAAGCACCGAATAATCAGATTTTGTAAACTGAATGCTTATAACGCTTGTGCCATAAAGGTCTTGTCTTTGAGGGTGAGGGAAATTTTCTCTTTTTATGTTTTCAACATCTTTTTTTACTGCAAACCACACACGTGCAGTTTTTAAGCGGTCATCTCTAAAAGTGCATAACTCTTCGTCCTCTTCATAATATTTTTTAAAAGAGTCAACTTCTTCTTTGGTTTTGCACTCTGGGTACAAAATGTAGCCCGCTTCAAGCATTAATTCTTCGGGCGATTTGTCAGTTTTTGCCACGCTAGAATTGTACGAAAAGTCAGATTGAGCAAATATGTATCTTATAAACTCCTGTGCTCCTTTTCCGTCGGGCATGTTTATAATATCGTCATAAAGCGAGCGGGTAGGGTTAAAGTTTTTGCTAAAAATGGCAGAGAGCAACCCTTTTGTTTCTAAAATTGTGGAAAAGTTTGCTCTGCAAAAGTGCATCATGTTTTCGCCAAAGTGTTTTTTTATATATTTTAAGTCTTGATTATCCATTTTTTGACTCCTTTAACCGTAAATTCTTTTTAATGTAACACAATTGCCGTTTTTGTTTACGATTATGTGTTCAAGGTCAATTTTATCTGTGTTTAAAGTGTCAGGCAAAAACGCATATGGCATGCAGTAGCCCTCAAATTTTGGGTCTAAAAGTCTTGCATCCATGGTGATTTTGTCGTTAGTGCAAAGTGGCTCACATTCATAAAACTCTAAAAAAACGGAGTAGGTTATGTTAAGGTTGTCAATTAAAACATATTCATTGTTTTTGCGTACGCCTGCAACTGTTAAAGTAATCATGTTTTTTCTCCAATTGTTTATTACTCACATTTTAGCACAAAACATTTTTTGTTTCAAGTATAATGTTTTTAGTTATATGTTTTAACTATTTTTTTTACTATTTCATATTAAACTAAATGAGGTGAAATATGAAAATAGCGGTTGTTGGTGCAACGGGTTTGGTGGGCAGAAATGTGATAGATTTGCTTTTAAAAAAGAGGCTAGTAAATGCCGAAGATTTAACTTTGTACGCCTCCGAAAAAAGTGATGGAAAAGTGTTAAGAATACAAAATTGCGAGTTAAAAGTGCAAAAATTATGCAAAAAAGCGATAAAAAGGTTTAATTTTGTATTTTTTTGTGCGGGAGGAGCCGTAAGCAAAGAGTATGCAAAATTGTTTATAAGGCAAGGTGCAATTGTAATTGATAACTCAAGTGCATTTAGGCGAAAAAAGAATGTTCCGCTGGTTGTTCCCGAAATAAACTTTGATGCGGTAAAAAATAAAAGGCTTATTGCAAACCCTAATTGTTCCACCATTGGTGCAAGCTTGCCACTTAAAGCGCTTTCTAAAAAATACAAAATTAAAAGAGTGATAATTTCCACCTATCAGGCAGTGAGCGGTGCGGGGCAGAAAGGAATTGAAGATTTAAAAAATTGCACGCATGAAAAGTTTGCGTATAGAATATGTAATAATTTAATTCCTCAAATAGATAGACCTCTTTTAAACGGCTATACTTTTGAAGAAGATAAAATGGAGTTTGAGCTAAGAAAAATATTAAATGACAGCACATTAAAAATTTCAACCACATGCGTGCGTGTTCCAATAGAAAACTGCCATAGCGAAGCAATTAATGTTGAGTTTGACAAAGTGCCAAACCTAAAAACAATTAAAAAACTTTTGCAAAACATGGAGGGTGTTGTGCTATGCGATGACTTAAAAACAAATGTGTATCCAATGCCATTGATTGCAAGCGGTAGCGAAAGTGTTTTTGTTGGCAGAATAAGAAAAGACACATCAAATAAGTTTGCAATCAATATGTTTATATCATTTGATAACATTTTAAAGGGGGCGTCTTTAAATGCTGTTCAAATTGCTTTAAAATGCTTAAAGAAAATGTAGATTGATAAAAATTTTATATTTTAAAGCATTTTTTGCGATGTAAATGCGAAAAAGTAAAACAATTTTAATTTTAAAAACCAACAAATTGTAAAAATGTTTTGCAATAAAAAAATCATTGTGCTACAATCTAACCTAGAATTTATAAGTAAAAGGAATAGCACATGATTAGAGTAAAAAATGAAATTACCGAAAAAGATATCAATGGTAATGTTAACGCGCAATTAATTAAGCCTATGTCAATCAGATTTTTAATTGGACTTGTTGTTTTAGGTGCAGGCATAACACTTATTTGTTTAAACATTGTTAAGTGGCTTGGCATAATTTTAACCGTTTTGGGCGGTTTGTTCTGTTTGCTAATTATTGTTATGTACTTTATTGTTAGAAATAGCGCAATAAAGCAAAACAACTTTGGCGATAGAAAAATTGAATATGAATATCGTTTTGACCCAAGATTTTTTAGTGTTACTGTTTACCTAAAAGGTAAAAAACAAGGCATAATGAACCTTAACTATCAAGACATTACAAAATTTAAAGAAACAAAAGACAAATTCTATATTTATTTAAACAATAACCAAACATTAATTGTTTCTAAAAACATTCGCTATGCAGAGGGCTCTCCAGAGGCTTTGCACAAAATTTTAAATGAACGCGTTAAAAAAAGTAAAAAAAGATAAATACAAAAAATAACAAAAAATAGGCAATGCTTTTTGTTTAAAGTGTTGCTCTTTTTTTAAATATTTTTATTACAATAAAAAAACGACTAAATTTAGTTGTTTAAAATGGGGTTTTATTGTAAAATAAATGCAAGAGAGGAAATTATGAAAAAGTTAAAATATTGCTTTTTATTAATTATTTGTGCCTGCTTTATTTTTGCAGGCTGTGCAGGTGATAGATATTTAAAAACCAAAAGCACAAACTTGAGTTTGGCAACATTCTATTCAAATTATTATGTGCCAAGCGTAAATGAGTTCCAAAATGTGGACCAGGCGGAAAACATAATTGCATTGCAATCTGACAGAACAACTTATTCAAACTATATGCTTCCTTTTTATGAGGCTATGCCAGAAGAACGTTGTTTAATTTCGGCAGTTGACTATTTGTGTGCGGTTAATCAGGCGGATAGTTCAATAAGAATTGACTCAAAAACAAAAACCAAATTGTATGAGTATTCAACCATTTTTAAAAATGAATTAAAATGCTCAAGCAAAACAGAAAGCATGGCAAACATGTACGCAAATGTTAGGGCGTTGGTGGTTATAAAAGGCTCTACCAACAATGGTGAAATTTTGGCATACTTGTTCTATAAAAGCACCACCGAAGAAGTTAATCTTGCAACACTTTTAGAAAACTTAAACACCGCAACCTACACCTTTTCGTTTACATTAAATAAGTATTCAACTCAAACAAAAAGCTACTTGTTTTCTTATGGCAAAAACGGAAGCAAATCTGGTTGTGATGCAACCTTTACCTTTAACAATGCAAAGGGTGCACTAAACATTCAATATAAAACATATCTTGGTGAGTCTAGTTCGTCAACAACCATAAAAAAAGATGTATATAAGTATTCAAATGGCGTGGTTGGTGTTAGGGCAACATCAAACTTTAAAACAACAAGTTCAACTATGAATGTTATATATGAACAAATGCAGACAGACTTTTATAAAAGATTAAAAGTTGGAGAAATTAAAGACGACAGCAACATGCTAAGCATGGAAACAATGCAAGAAACCGAACTTGCAAAGGCAAATGTCAGTGACAGCATTGGCTTTGAGTTTGAATATAACACTCAGGACGATGAAAAAGAAAACACAATTACTTGCATTAAATATGGCACCGAAAATTAAAACAAATCTTAAAAAATAACTTTTGAAATTGGGGCTTGTTTAAATTTTTAGACATGTTAAAACAAAAACAGAACTTGCCCGCATAACATGTGTGGGCAATTTAATTTGGGGTAAAAAATATGAATCAAGAAGAATTAGAAATTGAGAAAAAATACTTAAAAAAAGTAGAAAAAGAGATACAAAATCAAAAAAATCACTTAATTTCGCAACAAAACGCATTAGAAAAACAAAAAAAAGACCTTTCTGTTCAATATAGCGAAGACTATTACACCATGGACGATGAAGAGGCTTTAACCGAGGGCGATAGAATTTCGGAGTTTGATAACTTGATTGCTTTTGTTGGCAATAACATAACAAGGCTAAACAGGCAAGAATATTCTCCATACTTTGGCAGAGTGGACTTTGCAGAAAAAGGTCAAAAACCAAATTCTTATTATATTGGTGTTAACAATTTAACCAAAGAGGGGGCAGACTTGCCTTTGGTGTGTGACTGGCGTGCTCCTGTTTCTTCACTTTTTTATGATTATGAAATGGGCGAGGCAAAATATGAGGCACCTGACGGAACCATAAATGGCGAAATTAATTTAAAAAGACAATACGATATTAAAAATGGCGTGCTAAATAACGCATTTGAAAGCAATTTAACAATCGGTGATGACATTTTAAAAAATGTGCTCTCGCAAAATGCGTCAAAAAAGATGAAAACCATTGTAAGCACAATTCAAAAAGAGCAAAATAAAATTATAAGAGCCAACATCAATAAAAGCATGCTTGTTCAAGGCGTTGCTGGGTCAGGAAAAACATCTATAGCACTTCACAGAATTGCATATTTGTTATATCAAAACAAAAACACTTTAAAAGCAGAAGACGTTTTAATTCTTTCTCCAAACAAACTTTTCTCTGAATATATTGCTCAGGTTTTGCCTGAACTTGGTGAAGAAAATATGTCTCAAATGTCGTTTTTAAGACTGGCACAAGAAGAACTTAAATTTTTGGGGCTTGACCTAGAAAAACGCGAGGATAATTTGGAGGAGGTCTGCGGAAACGCAAAAC
>CAVISZ010000040.1:0-3764 GCA_963645585.1 uncultured Eubacteriales bacterium | reverse complement strand
TGGTGGTTGCGTTTAGCAACTTAAAATTTGACTTGCTCAAATTTTAACATCACATTGTTTAAAATATTTGGGTTCTAGGCTTTTGGGGTGTTACAAAAAAACTATTGGAAGTGTTTGATTTATCAAACGAAATTGTGCAAACGATTTCAAAATTTTGATTTTATCAAAATTTACTTCCAATAGTTGGTATTATGGTCTGCTCTTTATAAATGCAACAATCAACTAAACAGTTCTGCTTTTTTTGCAATCATTTCGTCTATACGAGCAATGTAATCGGTTGCGAATTTAACATTTGCTTGTCTTTCTATTCGATTATCTACATTAAAAATTCTTTTTGAAATGGCATTTGCTCCGCAAGCCAAAATTGATGCGGTCTCTTCCATGCTATCAATGTTAAACTGGCACACTTTTTCTCTAAAGAAGCCCACATTTTCTAGCCCTGCGTTTTGATTTTTTAACTTATACATATAGTATGGTTTATAGCCATGCTGATAAAGAGTTGACTGACCATAGTCGACCATTTTTTCTGTTATTTCGTTCTCGTTTTTAACGTTTTCTTCCGCTAGCACACTACCCTTTTTTAACGCTAGAGTGTGAATTGTAATGTTGTCAGGGTATAAGTCTAAAGCGGTTTGAATTGACTTTTTAAAGCCTTTTAATGTTTCGCCTGGCAAGCCCGCAATTAAGTCCATATTGATTGAAAAGTTATAGTTTAAAGCAAGTTTATAGGCATTTATTACATCTTCGGTGCTATGTTTTCTGCCAATGCGTTTTAGGGTTGAGTCTACAAATGTTTGAGGGTTTATAGAAATTCTTGTTACGCCATATTTTTCTAGCACATCTAGTTTTTCTTTGGTTATGGTGTCTGGTCTGCCACATTCAACAGTAAACTCGCTTACGCCAAACGATAGTTCTTGCAAGATTTGTTCCAACTGCTCTGCACTTAAAACTGTTGGCGTGCCACCGCCAATATATATTGTTTTTACAATATATGATTTATCTACAATAAGTTTTTTTGTGGCTCTAATTTCTTTTATTAAGGCGTTTAAATAATCTGGAATAATTTTTTCAACTGCTTTATATTCTGCTGAAATAAATGAGCAATATGAGCATTTGCTTGGGCAAAATGGAATATTAACGTAAAAATCTACCAAGTTATCGTTTTTTATAATGCAAGTTTGATTTTTTATGATTCTATCTACAAGTTTTGCTTTATTTTCTGAAACAAAGAACTTGCCCATTAAAGCCTCTTTTAAAAAGTATTTATCTGTTCCGCTTTCTAAAAGTTCGTAGCCCACTTTTGTAGGGCGTATACCCGTTAAACACCCCCAAGGCAGTTTTTTATCAAACTTTTTTGCGAGCAACATATATATTTCGCTCTTTACTGCTCTTTTTAAATAGCGTTTTTGCTCTAGTTCGTCTTTGTAAACATCAATTTGAACTGTTTTGTTTATTGTGCATGTTTCATCTTCAAATTCTGCTACAAAATCTATTTTTAGAGTTGTATTTTCTAAGTTTATGTTTAAGTTAACAAAAGGTTTGTTATCGTCCAAAACAGAGTCCTGCAAAAACAGGTGAAACAACTCAAAAACTTCTTGGTCTAGTGCTGGGCAATTTGATTTTATTTTCATTTTATAACCACTTCCATAATATTATCTAAATTTTTTAATGATTTTTCAAGTCTTGCAAAGTTGTCGTTATTGTTTGCTTTTACTTTTATGTTACAAATTAATTTATCTACCAAAGTTTTTGTTTCAAAGCCCATAATGTTATATTGAAGATTTGCAAGAGCAAAAGTCAATTTTGCAATAAAGTCGTCCTGAGGCTTTGCAATTATGTTGATATTTGCAATTTTGTATGTTGTTGTTTTGTCCGCCCATTCGGCTTTGATTATTCTTTCTGGTTCCAAAAATTGCACGTTATGGCAGTCGGCTTTGTGAATTGTAACACCTCTGCCCCTTGAAATATATCCAACAATGTCCTCACCCAAAATTGGATTGCAACAACCTGCAAACCTTATCATCATTCCGCTATCGCCGTCAATTAAAACGCCTTGCTTGTCACGCTTTACAACAAGCGATGTTAAACTTTTGGCAGGACGCAAGGTGCTTTGTTGTTTTTCGTATTCTTGAATTAATTTATTAACAACTTGGGTTGATGTAATGCTTCCGTAACCAACGGCGGCGTAAAGTTCATCAGGTGTGTTAAAAGCAAATTTATATAAAGCCGAAGTTAAGTTATGGTCATCTAAAATTGTGGCAGGAGTAAGCCCTTTGTTTTTGATTGCAAGTTCCAATATTTGCTTGCCGTTTTTAATGTTATCTTCTTTTAATTCTTTTTTGAAGAATGCGTTAATTTTGTCACGCGCTTGTGCGGTTTTAACAATTTTTAGCCAGTCATGAGATGGACCTTTTGAAGTTGGCGAAGTGATAATTTCTACGATGTCGTTATTGTTAAGTTTTGTGCTAATTGACACCATTTTGTTATTGATTTTACCGCCTATGCAAGAATTTCCAATATCGGAGTGAATAGCGTATGCAAAATCAATTACGCAAGAGCCTTCTGGAAATTCTAACACTTTGCCCTTTGGGGTTTGAACAAAAATTCTGCCTGAATACAAATTTGTTTTTAGTGTTTCGATAAATTCTTCGGAGTTAAGATTTGAAGAATTATCCATAATTTCCCTAAGCCATGCCATTTTTTTATCAAGCTCTGTAGATTTGCGTTTTTCTTTATATATCCAGTGTGCAACGTCCACACCAAATTCAGATTTTCGGTGCATTTCGTAGGTTCTTATTTGAATTTCCATTGGGCGGTCGTTTTCGGCAATGATTGTTGTGTGCAAAGACTGATAACCGTTTGGTTTTGGGTTTGCGATATAGTCTTTAAACCTGCCTTCCATTGGTTTATATATTCCATGAATTTTTCCAAGAACGGCGTAGCACTCCTCTATTGTGTTTACGATAACACGCATTGCAATTAAATCATAAATTTTGGCAAGAGGAACATTTTTTGACTGTATTTTTTTGTAAATACTGCTAAAGTGTTTTTGACGTGCCATAATGGACGCATTTTTTAAGTTTAACTCGTCCAAAATTTGTTGCAATTTATGTTTAGTGAGTTCTATTTGTTTTAGGTTTTCTTCCTTTTTTAAAAGCACATTATGCTCTAAGTCGGCGTACACTTTTGGGTCTAAGTTTTTTAAGCACAAATCTTCCAAATTGCTTTTCATTTTGTTTAAGCCAAGACGTTCTGCAAGCGGAGCATATGTGTTTCTTATTGTAAGCAAAAGTTCTTTTTCTTTAGAAGAAAGTGGAAGTTTGCACATTAAAGCATCGTAATAAACAAGGCAAAGTTTGATTATTATAACTCTAATATCTTGGCACATTGCAATAAATTGTTTACGCAATACTTCGGCTTCTTCTTGCTTGTTAAATGCAAGTTTGTCCTCTTCTAAAAGTTTTAAATTTTGCGCTAATTTTAAAACATCGTCATCGGCTTTTATTTGGTCAAAAATGTCATGTTCTGAAATTAAATAGGCACAAATTGAATTAAAATCTAATTTATTATTAATTAAATTATTAATTATTTTTTCATCTTTTTCACTTAGTGAAATTTTATCTAAAATATTATTAAATAATTCAATATTATTTTCGTTTAAATTAAATGTTTCTAAAATTAATTTTTTAATATTTTCCATAATTTAATCTCCTATTGTCTTTTTTAATAACTGAAGAGAATTAAAAATGCTTGATTTATTTAAT
>CAVISZ010000039.1:0-11910 GCA_963645585.1 uncultured Eubacteriales bacterium | reverse complement strand
GAATAATTGTTGAGCATAAACCTGCCGAATATGAAATGGATGGCAAAAAGTTTACAAATGTTCATACTTACAATTACACAATTAATGGCAAGAACTATTTAATTCTTTCAACCTTGAGCAAAGATTATGAAGTTGTTGAGTACATCTATCTTGTAGAAGTGGTTGGTGAAAATGGCTACTTGTATTCTTGTGGCAACATTAGCTACAATCTAACAAAAGAAAGCTCTACATACAAAAATGTTTTTGAAACTGGCAATGGTCCAGAAAGATACGATAGTTTCTTCCCAATAAATCTTGGAAACAATGTTTATAACATTCAAGACAACACAACTGCTCCACAAAATAGTGCAAGTACAATTAAATTTAACAGAATTGTTTTCAATGTAGATATTTCTATCACAAGCAAAGAGGGCGATTTGTATGCAACTTGCGTGCAAGAGTTTACAAAATCTGAATCAACTATTACAATAGATTATGCAGGGCAATTTACTAGCACTCTTGTGTCGGGTGATAAAATAGTTGTAGAGACCAAAGAACAACATGTTTACTTTAATTCAACAGGTGCTATGGAAGGTTTGTTGGAAGGAAAGGCGATTGAAGATATAAATAACATAACAACTTCAAATAACCCAAAAGATAAACCAGATAGCATGGGCGGTTCATTTACTGGCAATCCAAAAGAAGAATGGATTATGAGTTGGCTTTATAAAGGCACAATTATTGGCTTTAAAATGGTGGCTCCTGCTTCAGGACAAGAAAATGTGAAAGCATATTATTGGTTCTATTATCAAGATGGTGCAGGGGTTTTAGCTAAACTTAGCTCTAATGAAGAAGAATTTGACAATAGCATTAAATTCTATATGTCAGCAGGCAGCTATAACGACACTAACCTTTCAATCACAAAGCTAAATCAAAATCAAGGCTAGCAATAATTTTTAGTTTAGACAAAATGGCTTTTGCCATTTTGTCTACAAACTAAAAAACAAACTAAAAAACAAACTAAAAAACAAACTAAAAAACAAACAAAAGAACAAAACCAAAGAAAGAAAAAACGGAGAGAGAACTATGAAAAAAATATCTAGCATAGTGGCATTATTATTAATAATCTTAACAGGAGCTATTGTTTCTGGTTGCGGGCCAGACTATAGTTCTCTTTCGCTTTCTTTAAGAAATGCAGAACAAATTGAGTTATCAATTACCGATGAGGCGGTGGACTACTACATAGTTATCAACAATTATTTTGACATGAACGCAAAATTTAATTTTGCTTTTGAAAAAAATATTGCACAAATTGTGGATAACTCAGTAGAAGATAAGGGAAACGGAGTTTTTAAATTTCAAATTAGTCCAATCACATATGGTAGCACAACCTTAACAATCACATTAAAGGGCTTAAAAAAAGAATTAATTGTTCCTGTGGTTGTTAGAAAAGCACTTAACTCGATGACAGCCAATACAAATGTATTTGTTAAAAAAGGAAGCACTTTGCAACTTTCTTCTTCAATGTTTACATTTGACCCTCAAGAAACAACCGAAAAAGGCTTAACATTTGCACTAGCCGATAACGAAGACTATGCAAACAATGATGTTCAGTTTAATACATCAACAAACATTTTAAGCGTTGGCGCAGATTGTGCTTTAAACAGTATAAATATAATTGCAACAAGCACATATGACACCAACATTCAAGAAACATTAAGCATTAAAGTTGTTCAAGATATTGACATCTCTTCGCTCTTGCTTCAAATTGCATCGCAAAATGCCGAAAACCCTCTTGAGTTTGGAACCTACTCACCATTAAACACCACAGACGAAATAGAGTTAACAATAAGCGAGCCAGCAGAATATCAAAAACAAATAAAAGTGGATTATGCTTTGTTTAATAGCGGATACAGTGTTGATGTTTACGCAACAAGCGGGCTTACACTTGGCAACGACAATATTCATTACATCTCGCTAATACAAAACTCAAGTTTTGTTTTGTCGGCGATAGAAACAGGCGAGGGTTACATAACTTTAAGAGCATATAGTAGGGAGCTTCCAGAAAACTACACTGAGGTTAAAATTAAAGTTAATGTAATGTGCAAACCAAACGCAATAACTGCCAATGGTCAAACAGAACTCGGTCTTGTAGAACTTTACACCAATGCAAAAGAGGTAAAAGAGTATAAATTTGGTATTTCTCCTGCAAAAGCAAATAAAGATGCTTACTCATACACATTGAGTTACTTTAGTGGTTTAACATCACAAAGCATTGAGGGAGCAACTCCTGTTGCTAACATCAATGACTACACAAAATATTTAGACATAAAATATGGCGGGGCAGTTTTAGCAAGCAAAGATTTAGACTCGTTAAACTCAAGCCTAACTCTAAAAGTTAAAGAAAATCTTTCAGATGACGAATACAATGAAATTAAAGACAAATATTTTGCATTAAAAGTTGATTGTGTGGACGATAAAAACGGCGTTTTGTGCAGTTTTGTTATGTACATAAAAGTGTACAAAGGCACCACAGAATTTACAATAAGTGACGAATATGCAAACGGCACAATTTACCTTGCGTTAGATAACACCTTGCAAACTCAAGAAGCCTACGAGTTTTATGGTTTAAAATGTAGTGAAGGTGCAACTCCAGGCAAACTTACAATTTCTTCTAACTCATCTTCAATGAATATATGCTCAATTGCTCAAATCACCCCAACTGCAACCACCTTAAGAATTACACCAATACATGTTGGCGAGCAATCGTTTGTTATAACCACAGCAAACAATTATTCCGTTGTTTTAAAAGTTGTCGTGTTTAGAGCACTATCTAGTCCTGATGAATTAATCATGCAAATTGCAGACTTTTCTAACGACAAAATTTCATCGTTCTATCCAAAAGAAACAACAAGGTCGCTAGAACAAGTTGAGTTAAAAGGTCGCGGGGCAACAGTTGACATTATTAGCAAAACTTTAACCAATTTTTCAGATTATAGCGAAATTTCATATAGTTACATTTTAAAATTTGAAAATAACGAATATTTTACTGTTTCTGGCAACAAAACAATAGAAGCAAACAAACTTACATCAGACAAACAAATTTTGAGTGTAAATATTGTGTATAACACAGTAGAAAAAAATCAAAATAATTACTACAGTTTTGTGCTAACAGAAAACTCTGTTACAAAATCAATAGAGTTTACTTGCGTTAACTACATAAAAGAATTATCGCTTTATGCAAGTCATGACTCAAATGGCGAAAATTTAAGCAAAACGCCACAAATTTACAACAAAGGCGACTTGTCATATAAAAACCAAGAACTTGCAACTGTGTATTTATATATGACTTTGGCGCAAAGCGAAAATGAAGTATACAAAAATTTAACCATAGACAATTTTGCATTTAGGTCTGGTGCAGAGTTCGACAAAACCGCACAGGGCAGTTATTACAAAATTGGCGAAATTGGATACTTCTATCCAAATGAAGAATACTTTGCAGGCTACGAGGGCGACCCTCAAAAGCCATACATTGGATATTTCACATACGATTATAACTTGCTTGGCAGATACAGCGAACTATCTATAATTTTAAGCATAACCGATAAAAGCACAAAAAACAACTTTAGTTCAAATGTAAATTTGAGCATAGAAAAATATGTTGATGTTGAAAGTATTTGGCTTTCTTCACCAGAAACAACAATTTATTTAGACAATACAAAATCAAACAACTCAAAAACAATAATTGTTCAAGTTATGCCTGCCGAGGCAATGTGCAAAGATTTGGCAGTTTTGATTGAGTCAAACGCAACCGACTGCCTTGACGTTAAAACCACAGGCAATGTAATAACATTTAAGTATAAAAATGCAGGTCAAGGTGACATTTTAATTTTCCCAATCTCAAAAATGAAAACAAACTCATACAAAGACTCTTTGGGTAATTACTATTATCACTTAAAGTTAAGGTTTAGGTGTGCAGACGGCTTAAGTGAGCAGTCAGCCTTAAAAATTTCTAACTTGGCAGATGTAAGAAACATTCAGCCAGACCTACACTACTTTGTGGACGGAATAATTAACTGCCAAGGTGAAGCGGTTGACATTCCTGCACTTAACAATGGCTCGTTAAGAGGAACATTTGAGGCAGAGTACACCGAGAGTGGAGCGGTTAATCCAAACTTTGCTCTTGACCAACAAATTGGTGGAATTGTGAACTTTGTTGTTAAAAACAATGGCACAAACAATTTGGGGTTAATTAGGCAAATTGGTGCAAATGCAAAAATATATAACTTGAGCATAAGCGGTTTGTTTGATAGCACAATATCTTTAAATGCAAACACAAACATTGGTCTTTTATGCGGACACAACCTAGGCACAATCAAAAATGTTAATGTTTCACTTTATAGCAAAAATGATGTTGTAATAGAGTGTGCAACGGGAACTCAAGTAAACATTGGTCTTGTTGCAGGCTTAAACGATAAAACAAAAAACAGTTTAAATCAAGACATAACAGGACAAATTTTGGTTGACTCAAATAGCAAAGATTACACTCTTATGGCAAACAACGAAAACGCTTCTTTGCTAACAATCAATTTAGACACAGCAGGCAAGTCAGTTACATCATATTTTGGTGGCGTTGTTGGCTATAACATGGGCACTATTTCACAAACATTTGACAATGGCGACCAATTTATCACTGTTGGACTTTATGGCGTTACTTCAAATATCTATGCAAAAACAAATGCAACCTACATGGCATCTGTTGCAGGCTTAAGCACGGGCGTTATAACAGGTTTAAAAGCAACAGGCGAAATTTGGGGCTTTGTTGATTCAAGCGTGGTATATTCAAAATATGTCGCAGGTCTTGTTGGCTGGCTTAAAGACGGCGCAGAAATTTCAAACAGCACATCAAGAGTGTTTGTTCGTGGCAAAAATATAGTTGCAGGTTTTGTTGCAGGGGTAGATAATGTGGCAAATGTAACTCTTGCAAATAACAAGGTTCAAGCGGTAGATGACGGCTCTAGAACGGGCATTAACGCGTCTATAATTATTGCCTACGAAGAAACATCTAGCATGTGGGCAGTTAGTTATAACAATCAAATAACTTCAGGGGTGATGGCAGAAACTTATTTTGATAGAGACCTTCCAACCGATTTAGTTGCTTACTTAAATAGTCATGATGACTTAACCAGTGACGAAAACGACCCATACATTCCAAAAGCGGAAGTAGATATAAATTACTATTTTGGTGAGTTAATTCAAATCAAAAACGAAAAATTGGTAAATATTGACACTAAAAACTTGTATAGAAGAGGTGAAGAAGATAAGTTAATAAATGAAAACTTTATCAACTTTATAATCTTGTCAGCATACAAAAAAGCAAAACAAAGCGCAAATCAATCGCTAATAAGCAACAAGATAGATACACTTTCATTGTTAAAATTTGTAAACATTATAGAGGTTAACGATGCGGGCGAAATTGTTTCTAAAGTTAAAGATATAAACATAGAAGTTTTAACCCCACTTACAGGTCAAGTAGAACTTTATGGCAAAACAATTAACTTAAAAGACATTGGTCAGTTGTCTTTAAAAATTACCAGTGCATTAAACTATAAAAAATTTGCAAATGTTGGCGTTTATATAACAACCTATTACGAATCTGTTAGAGTGTATGCCGACAAAGATAAATCAATGGTGCTTGACCCAATAACTTTGGTCAACAACCAAACAACTATTGCATATCTTGATGCGTACTCTAACTTGTATAACTATAACAACACTCCAGTAGAACTTGATTCTAACCAAGAAGTTGTGTTTGATTATGCTTTAACAACAAATGTTGCCATGGACGTAAAACTTCAAGGCCAAACAGTTTTCTTGAGCAAAGTGGGCGATAGCGTAACTAACTTCACTTCATACATAACCTTTACTTCAAAGTTTAACTTTGGTGATAAAGATTATTACAAATATTTAAACAAAACAGTTACATTAAGCTCGGGTGAAGTATATGCGTTTGTTTTAGATTCAGACTACGCAAAACTTTCAGCACAACCAGAAGAAATAGAAAAACATACAGTTGAGGTAAAGGGCACATTTGGCATAGAAGATATAAGATTAAATAAATCATATGTAACCGCCCAACCAAGTGACAACATCGAGTTTGAATTGTCATATATAACATACAATCCAGACGATAAAATCGAAGTAAACTTAAAAGTTTACGATAGTGTAAAAAATGATAATTACCGCCTATTTACTTTAATAGATAACAAATTCCTAAACGAAGCAGGCAAATTGTTGTTTACACTAAATAGCAAAAACGTAACTTCTGTAGACGGCAGAGAGCATATTAAATATACATTTAAAATGCCAGTAGACACCGACTTTGACCAAGACGTTTACGACTATTTAAAAAATAGACAAATTGAGCTCATTTTCTCTTCAAAAAATGCAAGTTCGCAAAATGCAAAACTTACAATCAATTATGAGGCGGAAACAATTTCATCAATTCTTGTAAATAACTATAGCAAAGAGTTAAACTCAGACATAATTGAAGTAAATGATGGAATTTACACAATTTATCAAAGCAATATGCTATACGCAGGACAACAAGCGTCAACAGGCGAAATGAACGTGCTAAATGCTTACATTTATACCAGCCAAAGCGAATTTGATTATGTAGAAGCGTCAATCGACTACGCTGTAGAGGGCGCATTCATTGGCTATATTGAATACACCGCAGTTGGCAGTCAAGTTATTGGCAAATTGTCTAACAATTCAGTTTATACATCAATAACTTCTGGCTCAGTCTTAAAAATATTTAAAAAAGACATCAAACGTGATGCAAATAGCAACACTTTGATTGTTGGTCTTGCATACAATTTCCCTAAAACAATTGCAGATAACACAATTGTTCCTATAACCCTCAAAGCATACAAAGACGGCGAGGTGGTTTACACTCAAACAACAAGTTTGGTTACAAAACTTCCAAATCAGGTAGACTTTGAAATTGACGGCAAAAAGCCAGTGCTAGAAACCGAAGATTACAAAGTATACAATGTTGCAAGAGGAATGAGTTATCTTTTAAACACAACTCTTGTTGGCTATGGTCAAGACGAGGCAATGTTTGAAAGCACAAATCCAGGAATTGCGTCAATATCTAAACAAGGTAATGATTTCTACTTAAAAATTTCCGATGTGAGCATTCCATATGGCAAAGACGCAGACGGCAACGACATGCCTTACTTTGAAATAACAATCAGAGCATATGGCAAAAAGGTAGAACAAGGCAGAGAAGTTAGCAGTGCAGTAAAAACAACAAAACTAAGAGTCTTTGAATTTATTGTTGATGAAAACGACTTGTTTGGCGATAATCAAATTTCACTTAGAATGCTAGAAGAAGTTGACATAAAAGACATTATTTCAAGCAAAATAAAATTTGAGTATTCAAAGAGTGTCGCAAGTGCTCTTAGCACATTTACAGATTCATATAAAGAAAACGCTCAGTTTATCTTTGTTGACGAAAATGGTGACGAACACATTTTAACTGAGGGTTTTGTTAAAGAACTAGAAGGCGTATATAGCATAAAGTGCTATAAAGACGCTAAAAATAACAACAAGTTAAAATTCATGTTTAAACCAATGCAAATTGGCGAGCCAAATAATTACAAGTTTAAAGTAAGACATATAATCTCATACAAAAACGGCGTGCCTGTTGCCACAGAAATTACAAACGATATAATCGACCTATCCGCTGAGCAAGAATTTGATGTTTACACCCATATTGCTTCAACTGGTGATAATCCAATTCCTGTGTTCAACGCAGACGATTTGTATAACAAGATTATTGACGGCGAGTATTATAGATTGGTTAATGACATAACAATTCCTGCAAGTGAATTTAAAATGATAACCGCTCATCCAAAAATGTTTGATGGCAACGGCTATAAAATTACAATTGGCTCAGGCGTTATCAATTCAGACCTTTCAGAAAGTTCAAATTTTGCACTTTTTGAATCGGTTGATGAAGATGCAGTGTTTAAAAACATAACCATAACAATTGCTGGCAATTTAAACATAACACTAGATAGCACAAATGCAAGCGGTGCAAATGTTGCAATGCTTGTGGCAGAAAATAACGGAATAATAACAAATTGTGCGGTTAAGTCTGCAAGCCTTGTTTCGCTTAACATAATTGGCACAGTAGAAGTAATGGAAAGGTCAAACTTTGCAGGTCTTGTTGCAAATAACTTGGGCTATATAACAAACTCTCAAGTAGAATGCAACTTGTCGGCAAGCGGTGCATCACTTGGTGGTGTGGTTGCAGATAACTCAGGTCACATCTCTAGCACATACATCAAAAATTCAAGAATTTACAACACAACCTCAACAACTAACGAAAACATTGTTACTGGCGGTTTTGTATGTAAAAACTCAGGTCAAATTACTTCATCATTTGTTGAGGGCATCAGCAATAGTGCAAGAATTTACTCCGATTATCCAAATGGCGACTACTCACTAACTTCGAAAATTATATACACCGCAACAAAAGTTGCAGGCTTTGTGTTTGAAAATAGCGGAACAATCACCGACTGCTACTCAAACATTCCAATTGTATCTTCAAACGAAAGCAGTGGCTTTGTTGCATCGTTCATTGATGGAACAATTGAAAGAGCATTCTCACTTTGCAAATTGAAACAACAAGATACATTAAATTATGGCTTTGTTGCTGAAGTGGGCGATGATGTTGAGTTTATAGACTGTTTCTTCATTATTCAAAACGGCATAATAAACTACAACACCTCAACAACAAACTATAACTTAGAAAATGGCGAGTATACATCAGTTATAAAAGGCGTTACTCCTTTAACAATTGAGCAGTTTGACGTAACAAAAGAAGAAAATCAAGAAAACTTTAAATCGTTTATAACAAACTCTCAAAAAAATCATGGCGTTTGGTTCTTTGCTTACGATGAAAATATCGAAAAACAAATATTTAGCATTAATACATATTCATGTGCTGTGGAGGGCTTTGAAGATAGCACAGGCAAATCTTTAGAGTTTAATGCAAGAAGATTGCAACTTGTTTCTCCAAACATGATAGCTTACTCAAAATATGACTTTGTGTTACCAGAAGGCTCTAGCCTTGCATCGGGTGAATACTCTTACACACTATCAAGTGGAGTAGAATCTGTTGGAAGCATGCTAAATCCAATAATAATAACAAGTGCAACCGAATTTGAGCAATACTTAATGTATCCAAAACTTGGCTATGAATATTATAGATTGGCCCGCGACTTAGACTACGAAACAGATGAGATTTATTCAAGCAAACTATACAATAAAAAATTCTTGGGTTACTTAGAAGGCAATGGCTTTAGCATTTCTAACTACTCAGTAAACGCAATTGTTTCAAACCTTTCTGGTGGCTTGTTCGCAGAGGTTGGAAGCTCACTAACTTTAACATCTTGCATTAAAAATGTTTCCTTTGCTCCTGCATACATCAACTTGCCAAACTGCGTGTATGTTGGTGCTTTGGCTGGCTCGGTTTCAAACGCAAACATCTTAAATGTAGAAGTAACTGGCGATGATGTATTGGTTCTTGGCAATAACATTGTTGGTGGTGTGTTTGGTAGAACATATGGCGAAACAAACATTAGTTTAATCTCGTCAAATGTGTCAGCAAAATCATCTTACTATAACTCAGTGGCAATTAAAAATTCTTCCGATGTTTCAGCATTAATCAGCGAAATTTCATTTGTTGAAACAGGAATCAATAAGTCAAAAACTTCATATGCAGGTGCATTAATTGGTTATGTTGGTGGCTTTGCAGATGTTAGTATGATAAGCGTTGGTGCAAACTCAAAAGTTATGGCAATGACCGCAGGTCTCATGTTTGGTGGCGTTGGTGCACTCGCAAAAGTGTCTGACTTTAACTTAACCTTAAACTCATTCAATAACCAAATTGTTGCATATGCTTTTGGTGGCTTGGTTGCAGGCGAGGTGCTAGGCGAAGTTTCTAACTTTAAAATCACTTCAGACATCGTTAATAAAAACTTGTTCAATTGCTATCCAACAACTCCAATCGCTGTTGGTGGCGTGGCAGGTTATGCAAATAACGCAACAATTAAAGATATGTCAGAATCAAAATACACTCTAATTTGTGCAAAAGTGGTTGGAGTTGATAACTTGGGCTTCTTGAACCCTCATAACCCATACATCGTAAAATACGTTGGTGGCGTTGTAGGCTACGGCAAAAAAATTACAGTAAATAACATTAACGCAAAACTTGGAATAATGGGTGGCTCATGCGTTGGTGGAGTCGCTGGCTATTTGGATAGTAACTCGTCAACTGTAATAGATTCTAACATTACTAATGTTTCAATCAATTTATTCAGTCAAAAAACATTTACAAATCAAAATGGCGATAACGAGACTGACAAATTCTATATTTCATATAATAGTAGTGCAGTGAGCGAAAGCGATAATTATAGTTTTGATGAACATCAGCATTTTGGTTTAATTTATGGCTTTGGCATTTCTGGAGACGGCTATAGTGCAAGTCAATTAAAAGACTTGCAATCTTCAAACGACAACACTGTAACCATAGACGGAACAATAACAATAAGATATTGCGCCTATGGCATAGATGAAAGCCTTGTTGAAAATTTTGCAGTAATTACCTTTAACTCAAAAGGTGCGAAACAAGTAGGAGGCTCAATAGACTATATAGTGTTTGACTTCACTGAAAATAAAAATGTCTTTTCTAATTAAGAAAAAATGTTGCCCTTCAAATTAAAAAAATGTTGCCCTAGGGTGCAGATTTGCCGTAAATGGCAAATCGTAGCACTTAGCGGGCAACATTTTTTTCTCTTCTACCGACCAAACGTCCTCACTCGATTATGTTGACCACAAAAAGAGTTGTTCTTTTTGGGGAGAGGAAAAGCAAGCCGAAAAGCATATAATTTTGACAAATCAAAATTGGAGCTATAATGGCTTTGCTTTGACGAAGTCGGTACTCTCAGAGCGAAGAGCTTTCTAACGGAGAAAATAAGACTAATAAATTAATAAGTAAATTTAGAACACTTTGCTATTGTTTTTAGTAAAGTGTTTTTTATAAGTAACTTAGTAAAAAGTAGTACAGTGGAAAATTTGCACAAACCTTAGCTCCCTGTCAGGGGAGCTGTCGTGCGACTGCACGACTGAGGGGTTTTCCTGCCTTATAGAAATAATGTGAGTTTTATTTATAAATTTTTATGTGAATGGCAATTGTTATTTTTCTAATTAAACTATTATATAACCAAAGTTTTAGTAATAAAGCAGGATAACCCCTCAGTCAGTCTATTTTCTTGCGAAAAGTCGACTGCCAGCTCCCCTGACAGGGAGCAAAGGTCTATAAATCACCAAGGTTAGAGAGAATTAAGCCCTAAAATTTACCTTTAAATCACCCCAACTCAAAAAAAGTAGCCCTTTTTACAAAAAAATGTAAAAATTAGTTGACTTCTCCCCCCCCGCGATAAAATGAATGCGAGAGTTGCGTAAAAAACTCGCAAATAATTCATAATTATTCGGTAAAGCCGAATTAAAGTGGGGGAGAATATAAATGAAAAGAAAACCAAAATTAAACTTAGTGCTTCAACTTGCCACAATCTGTCTATGCGTATGTGCAATAGCCATAGGCGTATACTCAGTTAAAAACGCAAGTTTAAGCGTAACAGGCACAGTAAACTTTACAGCACACAACTGCCTAGTAAAAGTTGATGTAAGTATGTATGGAGATGCAGTTGTGGACGGCACACCAAATCCAATAGGCGAGCCAAGAGCAAGTGCCTCTGCAAGAGATTTAGGCACATGGGACAATTCAACATCAAATGCAGGCACAACACTTGCAACAGTAACAGGAGATACAGGTTCAAATCAATGTTACTTTTCAGA
>CAVISZ010000038.1:3907-13121 GCA_963645585.1 uncultured Eubacteriales bacterium | reverse complement strand
TAAAATTGCAAAGAAATAATGCCAATAATAACCAAAAGTACGCTGAAGTAAATAACGTGTTAATTTTTGGTAATGACTATGAAGTTAAGGATACTGGCAAGGCGTTTGTTTTTGGTGAATATTACATAAAACACAGTAGTGCTTCTAATAGAAAAAAATTGGTTAAAAATTTTTTAATAAAACTTTCATATAGTTATATGTTAGAAAGAACTAAAACTATCGCATCAAAATTAGCATTTAGTTATAAAGATGTAGAAATAATGTCATCAAGGCGAAATTGGGGAAGTTGCGATAACACCAAACATTTAAAATTTAACTTTAGGCTTATAATGTTACCAAAACCAATGATAGATTACGTAATTTGTCATGAACTTTGTCATACAAAACAGATGAACCATAGTAAAGAATTTTGGGCACTTTTACAAAAAATTGGGTACAAAAAAACAGAAGTAAAACGTGCTTTTGCAAATTATGGCTTTGTTTTACAACTGTTTTAGCATATTTTTGTTAAATATTTGAAATTTCTGCGTTAAATGCAGAGATAAAGTCTTTAGGCAATGGTGTTTTTACGCTTATTTTGCAATTTGTAATGGGATTGACAAATTTTAATTCTGAGCAACATAGTGCAGTGTGTGAAATAACACTACTAGGCTCACCATATAAAGAGTCGCCAAGAAGAGGATGATTAATGCTAGATAGGTGTACTCTTATTTGATGCGTTCTACCATGTTCAATAGTAATTCTGCAAAGTGTATTTTCTCCGTCATAGAGAACAGGAAATACATGCGTTATTGCAGTTTTCCCAGACGGGTCAATAACACGCCTTTGTTGGTTTATGCCATTGCTATCGGTTATAGTTTTTATAGGACTATCTATTGTAATTTTAGGAACCTCACCAACACATATAGCGTAGTATGTTTTAAAGATTTCTGTATTGTTTAAAAGGTTAGAGGCAAGACTATGTTTTGCAACAATAACCAGCCCTGCGGTTTCTTTATCTAGTCGGTTAACAATTCTAACAACAAAATTTGGGTCTTTGCCTTGCATATAGCTTGTTATAGCACCTGCAAGATTAAAGTTTAAGTGAAGTCTAGATGGGATAGTTGGCATTCCGCTTGGTTTGTTTACAATAATGATGTCATCGTCCTCATATACAATATCTAGTGGTATTATGTTTTGCATAATACTGCTTTTAGTGTTTGGGTTTTTAAACAACTCTAAAATATCACCATCTTTAATTTTGGCATTAGTAAAGGATATATTGTTGTTTAGTTTAATATAGCCTTCTTTTTTTCTTAAATGCCTAATGTAGTTTTCGCTAAAATTGTATCGTTTTAAATAAGAATATATTGTGTCTCCATTAACAACGTCTTTAATCACAATTTTATTGAACATCTTTAATTTTTAATCCTATTTGTTCCATATGTTGGAGTAGTCTCATGTTAAAAATATCAATATCTTTTGCAGTAAGGGTTCTGTCTAATGCACAAATATTAAACTTGAATGTCCAACTAGAATTATTACCCAAATCGGCACTAGAATATATATCTTGTAGTTCGTAAGTCCATATTAGTTTTGTTTTAAAATTATTTAAGTGATTAGCCACATCTGCATATTTGGTGGAGTTAGGAACGATAAAACTATAATCAATATTTACATCTTGGAATTTGCTTACTTTTTTTAGTTGAGGTTTATAGTCTGTTGCGTCAGATAATTTTTTTACATTTAATTCTAGTATGGCAATATTAAATTTTTTATCAATTGCCAACTTAACGCTAGGGTGAATTAAGCCAAATAAGCCAATATTTTCGCCATTTGCATAAATGTTTGTGCTATTAGTAGGGTGAACATAATTAGGAATATTGTCAATTTTTCCAATTGTTAATTGCTTTAAATAAACATTTTCAGCAATATCATTTAGCATTTGTTTAAGTTTGAAATATAAATCATAGCCAGATTTGCTTTGGCTCGCAAGGCAAATAGATAAATGTTGTTCTTCAATAGCAAGGTTATTTTCATCTAAGCCTGTTACACAACTGCCAATTTCAAACATTCCAATATCGTTAAAGTTGTTTTTATTTTCGCTCATGAATTTTATAAGGCTAGGTGAGAGTTGAGAACGAATCCCAGACTGACCAGCATTTGAGGTATCAACCAAACTTACATACGATTTGTGTTCAATTCCTACTTGGCTATTAAAATCGGAATAATTCCAAAGGTAAGAATGAACTTCATTTAAACCATATTTTTCTGCTAGTAAATACTTTGTTTGATATTGATTATTATGAGAAGTGTTTGCATCAGTTGCTTTAACTTCCATAGAAATAGGCTCTGGCACAATATTATCGTAGCCATAAGAACGGGCAATTTCTTCAACCAAGTCTTCTCTTATAGAAATATCTTTTGTGGCTCTAAAACTTGGCACATTAACTACAAGATTATCATTGGACTCTTTTACATCAAAACCTAATTTGGTTAAAATGTTAGCTATTTGTTCTTTTGAAATATCAACGCCTATGCGTTTAGAAACAAAGTCCGCATTTATATCAATGCTAATTTTTGGATATTTTTTTGTGTAAACATCGGTTAGTGAAGAGGTAACTGTAACGCCATTGTCAATACTTTTTAATAGTTTTAATAATCTTGCGATAGCAACTATAGTCATTTCAGGGTCTAAAGATTTTTCGTATCTTTGGCTTGCATCTGTTTTTAAACCGATTTTTGTTGAAGCAATTCTTATTGCTTTAGAGTCAAAGCATGCACTTTCAAGAAGAAGTTTGGTTGTTGAATCAGTAATTCCAGATAATTTGCCACCTTTAATGCCTGCAATGGCAACAGGGGTGTTGTTTTCGTTATAAATTACAGTTGCACCTTCTGGAATTTCGTGTTCTTCACCCTCTAAAGTCAATAATTTTTCATTTTCTTTAGCTTTGTTTACATTGATTCCTTTTACAATTTCATTATCAAATGCGTGCATTGGTTGCCCCAACTCTAACATTAAGTAGTTGGTTAGGTCTGTTAGCAGATTTATATCTCTCATGCCACAATACTTAAGACGAATTTTCATTGTTTGAGTGCTAACTCTTTTTGTAACATTGGCAACGCTTATTGAAGAATATCTATAACAATCTTCGCTGTTTACATTAACATTCAATTTAGGTAAATTATTGTATGCAGAAATATCTTCGCCTTCAAGAGGTTTTAATTCTCTGTTAAACATTGCAGAAAACTCGCGGGCAAGCCCATAGTGCCCCCAAAGGTCAGGTCTGTTTGTTAAAGATTTGTTGTCTACCTCAAAAACAATATCGTCAATAGGGAACACTGTTTTGATGTCTGCACCGAGAGTTACTGGGAAAGTAATATCCATTATTCCGTCATCATCACTGCCAATGCCAAGTTCTGCCTCACTGCAACACATGCCATAACTTTCTACGCCTGCAAGGCGTGCCTTAGACATTTTATGTCCGCCAACTTTGCTACCAATAGGTGCAAGACATACAATCATGTTTTGCCTAACATTTGGAGCACCACAAACAATTTGAAGTACCTCACTTCCAGTGTTTACTGCAAGAATGTGCAAGTGGTCACTATTTGGATGGTTTTCTACCTTTTCTATTTTTGCAAAAATGACGCCATCAACTTCTTTTCCTTTATACTCATATCCTTCAATTTCTGCTGTGGTTAGATTAAATTTTTTAATCAAGTCTTCAGGCTCTATACCATCTAAATTAACAAAATCTTTTATCCAATTCATTGAAATATACATATTTCTTTTCCTCCTTAAGCCTTAATGCCAAATTGGCTTAACACTTTTAAATTTCCGCTATTTAAATATCTAATATCATCTAATCCTGTTTTAAGCATAACTAATCTATCAAATCCAAGACCAAAAGCAAAACCGCTATATTCATTTGGGTCCATACCTGCTAGACGGAACACATTTGGATGTATCATTCCGCAAGGACACAATTCAAGCCAGCCTGTATTTTTGCATGTTGAGCAACCTTTTCCTTTACAGAATGTGCATGTTGCATCCATTTCAAATCCTGGCTCCACAAAAGGGAAGAAGCCTGGTCTTAGCCTAATGTTGATATCGGTTTTAAACACTTCTGACAACATCTTTTTCATGAAGTATATTAAGTTAGCAACAGAAACATTTTTATCAACCAACATGCCCTCTATTTGGAAAAAGGTGTTTTCGTGGCAATGGTCTAATGCTTCGTTTCTAAAACATCTTCCTGGAAAAATAGCTTTTAGTGTGCCGTTATACTTTCTTAAAATTCTGTTTTGAGAGGCAGAAGTTTGGGTTTTTAACAATTCTCCATTGTCTAACCAGAATGTGTCTTGCATGTCGCGTGCAGGGTGGTTGTGTGGCACATTAACAGCGTCAAAATTGTTATATTCAGTCTCAACTTCAAAACCATCTTCAACAGTAAAGCCCATAGAAACAAACACATCTTCGATTTCTTTTTGAAGTATTGTTCTTGGGTGAAGTGACCCAACGTTATGTTTTACTGGCAAGGTAATATCAATTGTTTTTTCGTTAGCAATTTCTTTTTGTACCTTTTCGTTTTCTAACTTTTCTTTTAATGAGTTAATGCTTTCTTCAATTTTGTTTTTAATTTGGTTTATTTTTTGACCAAATTCTTTTCTTTTTTCAACGGCAATATCCCTTATTTTTGACATTGCGTTTGTTATTTTGCCTTTTTTGCCAAGAAATGAGACTCTTACTTCATCCAACTTTTTTTCATCTGTGATGTTACTTAGTTCAGTGTCAAATTCTTGTTCTATTGTGCTTAATTCGTCCATATTTTTCTCCTTTTTTGTGACAATAAAAAAATGCCACTATTAGATTTGCTAATAGGGCATGAATAACGCGGTACCACCTATCTTTTAACTCTTACATTTTACGGTTTTGTCCGTCTTTTCTTTTTACCGAAAAGCAACTCCAATGCTGAAATTCATATGTTTAACTGAACATAAGTGGCTTGCAGTCTGTGGCGCACTCTCCCTTAAATGAAGTTAAACAACTACTATACACATCTTCTTAGTTTTGATGTTATTTATGGTAACACTAATAATTTTTATTGTCAAACATTATTTTTAAAAACAGGTCTAATTATTGACTTTTTTAAGCAAAAGTGTTAGAAATGTGATTATGATATATTTAGATAATTCAGCAACAACAAAAATGGATGAAGAGGCAAGCAAAGTTTATTGCGATTATGCTTGCAATAATTTTTTTAACCCTTCCGCTATTTACAAAGATGCCTTAGAGGTTGCAAAAGATATAGAAAGTGCAAAAACCACAATTGCTAAAGCACTAGGAACAAACTTTAGTGATAATATAATTTTTACCGCAAGTGCAACCGAAGCAAACAATTTAGCGATTAGAGGTTCCTATAGAAAAAATTTTGGCAAAATGTTATTTTCTATGGGGGAACATCCTTCTGTTTATAATGTCGCATTAGAGCTAAAAAAACAAGGCGTAAATGTTGATTTTATTAACTTGCAAGCAAATGGTGAGGTAGACTATAACGACCTTGAAAGTAAATTGTCTAGTGATGTGTCGTTTATTTCGGTAATGTTATGTTGTAATGAAACTGGTGCTATAAACGATTTAAAAAGAATTTATGATTTGAAAAATAAATATTGTCCTAATGCCTTATTTCACAGTGACGCAGTGCAAGCGTTTGGCAAAATAAAAATAAATGTTGATTATTTTGGCGTAGACATGATGACAATAAGTGCTCACAAAACATTCGGACCAAAAGGTTTAGGGGCTTTGTATATTAAAGATAAAAGCAAATTAAATCCAATAATATTTGGTGGTGGGCAAGAGTATGGTTTGCGTTCTGGCACTGAGAATATTGGTGCCATTATGGCATTTAAAAAAGCAATAGAAAATATAGGTAGGCTAAAAGACAATTACGCTCATGTGCAGAAATGCCGTGATAGTTTTTTAAAACAGTTGTCAGAAAATGGAATTGTTGTAAACTCTTTTCATAGTCCATATGTTTTATCGTTAAGTTTTTATGGAGTTAATGGAGAAACGCTTGTGCATATGTTAGAAAATAAGGGCGTTTTGATATCTAGAGGAAGTGCATGTTCGTCAAAAAAGGCAGGCAATAGAATCCTTGAGAACATGGGCGTTAAGCCTGAATATATTTTGGGGAGTGTTAGAGTGAGTTTTTCTAAAAACACACTAGAGGAAGAAGCGATTACTGCAGGTAAATTGTTAAACGATTGTTATATTGAATTAAAGGAAAAATTAAGATGATTAGAAAAGTTATTTTACTTAGATTTGGAGAAATATATTTAAAAGGAAAGAACAAGGCGTATTTTGAAAGAGTCCTTTTAAAAAACATTAAAGACGCAGTTGCAGAGTTTGATTGCAAAGTTGTTAAAATTTCGGGCAGATATTTAATAGAAGATTTTGATGAAATGGATTTAAACTCTATTATACAAAAGTTAACAAAAATTTTTGGCTTGACATCGCTTAGTATTGCTAGTGAACTTGAAACATCAAAGGAAAACATTGAAAACTTTTTAAAAGAATTTAAAGTTTTGGCAAAAACATTTAGAGTTACTGTTAAACGTGCAGACAAAACTTTCCCTATTGCATCAAATGAGTATGAAAAAATATTGGGCGGAGTAATTTTGGATGCAAATCCTAGTTTAAAGGTATGTTTAAAAAATCCTGAACTAGAGGTTGTTGTAGAAATTAGAGAAAACAAAAAAACGTACATTTTAACTGACCATGTGCCATGTGCAGGTGGCATGCCAGTTGGCACTGCAGGCAAGGGGCTTATTTTGCTTAGTGGTGGAATTGATAGCCCTGTTGCAGGTTACATGATGGCTAAAAGAGGGCTAAACTTGGTTGGACTTCATTTTCATAGTTTTCCTTATACAAGTGCAATGGCAAAAGAAAAAGTTTGTAAACTTGCAAAAATATTAACAGATTTTACGGGAAATATAAAACTTATTTGTTGCCCTTTTACCGAAATTCAAGAGGAAATTCATAAGCATTGTGCACCTGAATTTATGATTACCATAATGCGTAGAATAATGATGCGTATTGCAAAAATATGTTGTGACAAATTTGAGGCAAAAGCCATTATTACGGGCGAAAGCTTGGCTCAAGTTGCTAGTCAAACCATTGAGAGCATAAATGTTACAAATAATGCTCAAAGCACTTACCCTGTTTTTAGACCATGTATTGGCATGGATAAAGTAGAAATTATAGAAATTTCAAAAAAAATTGGAACCTATGATACTTCAATATTGCCATATGAAGACTGCTGTACTGTCTTTTTGCCTAAAAATCCAGTTATAAAACCTCATTTAGATAAGGTTTTAAAAGAGGAAAGCAGACTTGATATTGAGGGGCTGATTGAAAAAGCAGTAAGCAATTTAGAAATAATTGAAGTATAGTTTTCTGTCGATTTTTGAATTTTTCTTAAAATACAATATAATATGTTTAATATCATTTGACTAATTTTAATTTTAGTTATACACTGAAAATGTATGGAGTTTTTCATGCAAGAATGAAATTGAACAATTCTCCTTGTCAATATAATAAAAAATAAAGGGGAATAAAAATGTACATTAATATGATGTGTGCCAGCGTGGCAACAGTTGTATTTGTGTCCTTGGGGGCATTAATTTTGGGTGGTATTGCTGGATATTGGCTATTTAGCATACTAACTTCGAAAAAAATAAACAAGAACAAAGCAACTGCGTTAAAAATAATTGAAGATGCTTATGCCGAGGCAAAAACAATTAAAAAAGAAGCCACACAAGAGGCAAAAGATGAGGTTCAAAAGTTAAAAGATGATGCAAACTCAGAGATTAACTTCAGAAGAAATGAACTCAAAAAAACAGAAGATAGAATTTCTCAAAAAGAAGATTTTATTGATAAAAAAGACTTGTACTTAGATAAAAAGCAACAAGAACTAGATGAAAAATCTAAAAAAATTGATGATAAAAACATTGAACTAACTAATGAGCTAGAAAAACAAGCAAAAGTTAGAGCAGACATGCTTTTAGAGCTTGAAAAAGTTTCTATGATGAGTAAAGATGAGGCTAAACAAGTATTGGTTAATTCTATGACCGAAGATGCAAGAAAAGATGCAGCAAAAATGGTTAAGCAAATAGAAGAAGATGCAAAAGAAAATGCTAGGAAAGAAGCCCAAAACATAGTTAGTTTAGCAATTCAAAAATGTGCAACAGACATGGTTGCAGAGGCAACAATTTCAAGTGTTTCTATACCAAATGAAGAAATGAAAGGCAGAATTATTGGTAGAGAGGGCAGAAATATTCGAGCTATTGAAAGTGCAACAGGTGTTGATTTGATTGTTGATGACACACCAGAAACAATCACAATATCTTGTTTTGACCCAATTAGACGTGAGATAGCAAGAATGTCGCTTGAAAAACTTATTTTAGATGGAAGAATACACCCAACTAGAATTGAGGAAATTGTTGATAAAGTAAAAAGAGACATTGATATTCAAATTAAAGAAGCTGGAGATAACGCCGTTAATGAGGCGGG
Source organism: uncultured Eubacteriales bacterium (assembly GCA_963645585.1). Taxonomy (GTDB): domain Bacteria; phylum Bacillota; class Clostridia; order Christensenellales; family UBA1242; genus HGM11367. Next base: position 4,567 of record CAVISZ010000038.1, on the reverse strand, counting down.
CGTTTATGGTTTACACCCAGAACTTATAAAAACTTTGGGTAGATTGAAATATAGAACAAGTTATGGTCAGAATGTTTTAAAACATAGTTTGGAAACATGTTATTTAGCAGGCTTGTTGGCAGCAGAAGTTGGTGCAGATGTTAAAATTGCTAAAAGAGGTGGCTTGCTTCACGATATAGGCAAAGCTCTTGACCAAGAAGTTGAGGGAACTCACGTTCAAATAGGCGTTGAACTTGCCAAAAAGTATAAAGAAAGTCCTGCAGTTATTCACTGTATTGAGGCACATCACTTTAATGTTGAATTTAGGTCAATAGAGGCAATTTTGGTTCAAGTAGCAGATGCAATATCAAGTGCTAGACCTGGTGCAAGACGTGAAACAATGGAAACATATGTTAAACGTTTAGAACAATTAGAGAGCATTGCAAACGAGTTTAAAGGTGTTGAAAAATCTTTTGCAGTTCAAGCAGGTAGAGAAGTTCGTATTATTGTTAAACCTGAGCAGGTATCTGATGAGGATGCAATGTTTATGGCAAAAGACATTGCCAAAAAGATTGAGGACCAAATGGAATATCCTGGACAAATTAAAGTAAATGTTATAAGAGAATCAAGATTTACGGAAACTGCAAAATAATCAAAAAAATATCTACAGAGTAAATTTTC
>CAVISZ010000038.1:0-3897 GCA_963645585.1 uncultured Eubacteriales bacterium | reverse complement strand
GCTTATTCATTAGAAACTAATGACTGTCGCATTTTTTCAATTATTTTATTTTCTAATCTGCTTACTTGCACTTGAGATACATGTAAAATTTTTGCTATCTCACTTTGAGTCTTATCTCTGAAAAATCTCAATATAATAATTTGTTTGTCTCTATCACTGAGGTTTTTAAGAACTTCTTTTAAAACCAAATTGTCAACCATTTCATCGCTAGAATCGCTAGCATACTTATCTAGCAAAAAGTTACTTTTGTTGTCGTCATCATCTGACGGGGTGTATATTGACACGGGCATTTTGGCTGAGTCCATTGTGAATATAACTTCTGCAGGGTCAATATGAAACTCTTTAGCTATTTCTTCATATGTTGGTTGCCTGTATTCTGTTTTAATAAAGTTTTCTATAAACTTATTAATTTTTAAGTTTTGAGATTTTATCGCTCTTGATACTTTTATGGCACCATCATCACGCATAAAGCGTTTAATTTCACCAATAACCATAGGCACCACATATGTTGAAAATTTTGTGTCAAAACTTTCGTCATAGTTATAAATTGCTTTAATAAAGCCTAAAGAGCCCAGTTGAAATAAGTCGTCATATTCAATACCTTTGTTTAAATATCTCTTTATTAAACTTTTTATAAGAGGGGAGTTTTCTTTTACTAATTCTTCTTTTGCATTTTCGTCACCTTCTTTTGCACGTCTTAATAATAGTGTGGTCTCCTCTTTTGAAAGCATTAAATACCTGCGACACTTTTTGTATCGTTTTCCTTAAAAATCTTTTCCATTCTTACCATCAAACCAGATTTCCCATTTTTTTGCAGAGTTATTGAGTCCATAAAACTTTCCATTACTGTAAAGCCCATTCCAGAACGCTCCTCGCTTGGTTTTGTTGTAAAAAAAGGCTCCCTTGCTTTTTCAAAATCATCAATTCCAATTCCATTATCGCAAACATCAATAACAACTCCATTTGCATACAATTTTACTTTAATTGTAATGTCACCATCTTTGAGCGGGTAAGCATGTACAACTGCATTTGTTACGGCCTCACTCACTGCTGTTTTAATGTCTGTAATTTCGTCAACTGACGGGTTGGCTTGTAGACAAAATGCGGCAATTGCAGAGCGTGAAAAACCTTCATTTACTGATATTGCTTTAAATTTTATTTCCATTTCATTTATAGTTTTCATATTTTCTCCTTCAATTATGATATTTTAGGCATGATGTCATAAAGACCTGTCATTTTAAAAATGCGTTCAGCATGGCTTGATGGATTGCATATAAATATTGGAATGCTTTTGTCTTTTAACTTTTTATATCTTCCAACTAATACACCAATGCCAGTGCTATCCATAAAGTCAAGTTCAGATAAATCAATAATCACTTGATTAAAATTTGGTTTAGAAAATATTTCGTCCAAACTTATTCGTGTTTGATAAGCACTATGTTCATCAAGTTCACCGCTAAGTATTACATATAGGGTGTTTTCATAAATTCTGTTTTTAATTTGCATAACTTCCTCCTTATTTACAATTTAGAGTTTAGCATGAGCAAAATATATTAATTTGACAAATAGGGGAGAATTATAGAATTTCTTGTCAAAATTCAAGAAAATAGTAATTTTAAAAATTTTTTAAAAAAAATAAAAAAAAGTTGAAAAAATCGTTGACATTATTTCAAATTTATAATATTATATCAAAGTCAATTGTTTGACGGGGTGTAGCGCAGTTGGTAGCGCACGTGGTTTGGGACCATGGGGCCGGGAGTTCGAGTCTCTTCACCCCGACCAAAATTTTTTTGGGTCTTTAGCTCAGTTGGTTAGAGCTACCGGCTCATAACCGGTTGGTCCGGGGTTCGAGTCCCTGAAGACCCACCAAAAAATTTTTTGGAAATTGACAATGCCTTTTTGGCTCGGTAGTTCAGTTGGTTAGAACGCTAGCCTGTCACGCTAGAGGTCGTGGGTTCGAACCCCATCCGAGTCGCCAGATAATTTAAATATTATCAAATTTTGCATTTTTTAATGCAATATGCCTCGGTAGCTCAGTCGGTAGAGCAAGGGACTGAAAATCCCTGTGTCGGTGGTTCGATTCCGCCCCGCGGCACCAAGCAGAAGTGTAAAGCCACATTTCAATACTTGATTTGTTGGCTTTGCAACTTGGCAAAAGCATTCGTGCTTACTTAGGTATGCAAATAAATTGCATATGCTTGGTGAAATTTAAAACAACAAATACCTCCCCTTATTATATATGAAGTATTGGTGTTTAGATATTTTTGGTTGTTTATTATCTAACTTTAATACCAATTTTGTGCTGGTGTAGCTCAATAGGTAGAGCAACTGACTTGTAATCAGTAGGTTGTTGGTTCGATTCCGATCACCAGCTCCATTAATTTGTTGATGGAGACAATAAATTATTATTTCCTCAACAAATTTTATTTGAGGGTAGATTGCAGAGCGGCCAAATGCAACGGACTGTAAATCCGTCGACTTACGTCTTCGGTGGTTCGAATCCACCTCTGCCCACCAAATAGAGAAGTGTCTTAGTGTCTTTAAAATAAAGGCGTTAAGGCACTTTTTTATTTTAATATATTCATATGTTAAAAAGTGTTTTTTTAGTCAAAAAACTTGAAAAATGTTAAAAAAGTTTATCCAAAAAATTATCCAAAATTTGAGTATAAATTATTATATAATTTAAGTATCTTATCTTTGCTTAAATTAAAGTCAATATTCATATAGTTTTCTCTTGTTACTTGTGATGTTGAGTGCCCCATTTCTTTAGCTATAATGTATTCTGGCGTTCCTAAATAAAGGTGATTGGTTGCAAATGTATGTCTCAAATTGACAATACTCTTCTTTATTCCAAGTTCTCGAGTTATTCTATAGAACTCTTTATAGGTGCTTTCAGCATCATATTTGTGAAATATATTTAGATTGTTCATTACTAGTGATATTGCTTTATTTGTCATTCTGATATATTTATACCTAACTTCAAAGTTTCGACCTTTTAAATTGCGTGCTTTTAGAAGTTTTTGCTCCAAGTTAATATCTTTTTCAATTGCTTTGTAGTTTAGTTCAGTTAGTCTTAGTCCTGTAACCAAATAAAGCAATATGATAGGTTCAATTTCTTCAGTCTTTAATTTTTCACGAAGTTGTACTTGTTCTTCGTAGGTAAATGCGAATTTTTGTTTTTTTACTTTTGGTGCTTTTTTTATTGTGTCAAATGGTGAGTATTTTATTAGCCTATTTGCAACAGCACTATCAAACATGGCTTTTGTATATAATAACACTTTTTCTTTAGTGGCATTTGCTGGTAATGTGTTAAAATAAGTTAACAACTTATCTTTGTCAATTTTAGTTATTGTTAGATTGTGAAATGGTTCCATGATTTTAAAAACACGCATGATGTCATCTTGTGTCTTTTTAACAATAAATGGCTTTTTGTCTTGTTCGAACCATTTTAAAAAATAGTTTTCGAAAGTTATTGCTTTGTTCTTAGTTTCAAAATTATAATTTTTATTTTTAAAATCTTGTATTGCTTCGCGTAATAGCTTGTGACATTCTAATTGCGTCCTTGCATGTACGCTAATTCTAACTTTGTTAATTTGTTTAATACCAACATATCTTTTTTCTGTTGGCACATAATAAATGTTTTTCAATTCTAAATCTCCTTTTTGTTTATTAAGAGATTTAGGCTTTTTCTGTTTATTTTTTGGTTCTTCAGAAACATTGTGAGCAGAGAATACAACTAATTTATTTTTTAAATCTTCTTGAGCTTGTAAGTTTAATCTCTCTAATGTTTCAATTTCAGCAAATACTTCAGTTATTAATTGGGTAGCAGTTAATAGCTTTTTTTATATCTTGAATTGCCATTTTTTTTTATTAATCCTTTGTTTTTAATATTCGTAG
>CAVISZ010000037.1:5385-9704 GCA_963645585.1 uncultured Eubacteriales bacterium | reverse complement strand
AAATACATTGTTATTTTATTTCTATAACCATAAGGTGTACTTTTTTTGCAAGGCAAAACTTCACCCATTATTTTATTTTTATAAAACAAATTTTTAACATTTTGTTGTTTAATTAAAAGTTGTTTTTCATATTCAATATGTTGCAAATCGCACCCGCCACAATTGCCATAATACTTACATTTTGGAGTGCATCTAAATTCACTTTTTGTAACAATGTTTTCCATTTTTGCAACGGCAAAATTTTTGTTTTGTTTTACAACTTGGGCAAGAACATTCTCGCCCTCTATTGCTCCATCTACAAAATAAACCATGCCGTCTTTTTTTGCAATGCCCTCGCCATTCATTCCATTTGCAACAATGTTTAATTCAACTTTTTCCATACGCAAAAGTTTAGCATAACTTTGTGCATTCTGCAACAAAAAATTTAAGGCTGTTTTTTAATTTTTACATATGCCTTAAAATTGGCAGAACATACAAAAAGTACTCTTGTGCAAAAACTGCACAAGAGTACATATATAAATGGAAGAAAAAAGTTAAATTATTTTACAAGCTATTTACTCATATTTTTTAGTGTTATCTACAAATGAAGCATATTTTGAATATGCGTTGTCTTTGTAAAGGCTTTGAATTTCTTGAAGTTTTTCTTTTGCTTTTTTATCGAGTTTGCTTGGTGCTTCGGCTTTTAAGGTTACAAGCATATCACCACGCGTTTCGCATTGCAATACTTTTGTACCCTTGCCTTTTAAACGCATTATTGTGCCAGACTGAGTTAACTCTTTAATTGGCAATTCGTATTTTCCATCTAGTGTTGGAATTGTAATTTTCCCGCCCAACAAAAGCGTTGTAAATGGAACATAAACTGTTAAAAGAATGTCATTGCCTTCTCGAGTAAGCATTTTGTCTTTATCTACATTGATTTTAATGTTTAAATCACCGCTTACGCCTGGAGTTGTTGGAGCATTGCCCTCACCTCGCATTCTTAAAACTTGGTCTTGATTAATTCCGCCTGGGACCTTGACCGTAACTGTTTTTGTAACTCTGGTATAGCCTTTGCCCATACAAGAAGAGCATTTTTCTTTTATGCGTTTACCAGTACCCTGACAAGTGTTGCAAAGTCCTTCTCTGATAGTTGTTCCAAAAATTGTATTTTGTTGAAATCTTACTCTGCCTGCACCTTTGCAGTCTGGGCAAGTTTCAAATGCTGTGCCGTCTTTTGCACCTGTGCCTTTGCAATGAGGGCATGCCTCTAATTTTGTTACACGAATATCTTTATTTACGCCAAAAGCGGACTCTTTTAAAGAGATGTTGAGTGACAAGTTGATGTCTTCGCCTCTAGCGGTTTGCCTTGATGCTCTTGCACCACCGCCACCAAAAGCGGAGAAAATATCGCCAAAAATGTCGCCAAAATCGCCACCAAAGTTGGCAGAAAAACCGCCATTTGAGAAGCCACCACCATTTGCACCGCCAAAAAAGTCAGAAAAGTTTGCACCATCAGCAGAGCCAAATTGGTCGTAGTTGCTACGTTTTTGTTTATCGCCCAAAACTTCGTATGCTTCGTTTATTTCTTTAAACTTTTCGGCAGCCTCGGGGTTGTCTTTGTTTAAATCTGGGTGATATTTTTTTGCAAGTTTTCTATATGCTGATTTAATATCGTCTTCGCTAGCATTTTTGTCTACTCCCAAAATTGCGTAATAGTCTTTGTTTGCCATGAATTTTCCTTTTAAGATAAAATGTGCTTTTTAACACTTTAAGCACATTTTATCGAATTGGTTTTGATTATTAACTTTAAAATATTGATTTAATTTTCAATCATGATTTTTCATCAATTAATTAAATGTTACAATATTTATAAATTAGTCATTTTTATTATCGTCATCTACAACAACTTCTGGGTCGCCGTCATTTGGTTTAGACTCTTCAGTTTTTGCACTTGCATTTGCACTAGCGTTTTGATACATTCTTGAGAATACATCATTTGCAACATTTGACAAGTCTTCTACTGCTTTTTTAACAACTTCTACATCTGTAGATTCAACATCTTTTTTAGCTTTTTCAATTGCTTCATTTAATTTTGTTTTATCTTCTTCTGGAAGTTTGTCGCCGTTTTCTTTAACTTGTTTTTCCATTTGATAAATCATGTTATCTGCGTTGTTTTTAGTTTCGATAAATTCACGACGTTTTTTATCTTCTTCTGCATTTGCCTCTGCCTCTTTAACTGCTTTGTTGATTTCTTCTTCTGTAAGGTTAGATGATGCAGTTATTGTTATTGATTGCTCTTTATTTGTGCCTAAGTCTTTTGCAGATACGTGAACAATGCCGTTTGCGTCAATATCAAATGTAACTTCAATTTGTGGAACGCCTCTTGGTGCAGGTGGAATATCTGTTAATTGGAAACGTCCTAAAGTTTTGTTTTGATTTGCAAATTCACGCTCACCTTGCAATACGTGGATATCTACGCCTGGTTGGTTATCTACTGCTGTTGAGAACACTTGTGATTTTTTTGTTGGGATTGTTGTGTTACGGTTAATCAATTTTGTAAATACACCGCCCAAAGTTTCAATACCCAAAGAAAGTGGAGTTACATCTAGTAGCAATACGTCTTTAACTTCGCCAGCCAAAACGCCTGCTTGAATTGCGGCACCAATTGCTACGCATTCATCTGGGTTGATGCCTTTAAATGGTTCTTTGCCAGTGTATGCTTTAACAGCTTCAACAACGGCAGGTATTCTTGTTGAACCACCAACCAAAATTACTTTATCAATTTCATCTTTAGAAAGTTTTGCATCTTGCAAAGCTTTTGTTACACAAACAGTTGTTTTGTTAACCAAATCTTCGGTTAATTCATCAAATTTTGCTCTTGTTAAGTCATATTCTAAGTTTTTAGGGCCGTTTGCATCTGCAGAAATGAATGGAAGAGAGATTGTTGTTCTTGGTGTGCTTGAAAGTTCAATTTTTGCTTTTTCGGCAGCATCTTTTAATCTTTGCATTGCAAGTTTGTCGTTATGCAAGTCAATTCCGTTTTCATTTTTAAATTCTCTGCACAAAAGTTCGATAATTGCGTTATCAAAGTCATCACCACCAAGATGTGTATCACCATTAGTTGAAAGAACTTCAAATACGCCATCACCAATTTCAAGAATTGATACATCGAATGTACCACCGCCTAGGTCATAAACCAAGATTTTTTGGTTCTTGTTTTCGCCTTTGTCAAGACCATAAGCAAGAGCGGCTGCAGTTGGTTCGTTGATAATTCTTAAAACTTCTAGACCTGCAATTTTGCCTGCGTCTTTTGTTGCTTGACGTTGGCTATCATTAAAGTAAGCAGGAACAGTGATAACTGCTTGAGTTACTTTTTCACCCAAGTAACTTTCTGCGTCTGTTTTTAATTTGCTTAAAATCATAGCAGAGATTTCTTGTGGGGTGTACTCTTTGCCATTTAAGGTAACTTTTTCATCGCTACCCATTTTTCTTTTAATACTTTGAATTGTGTTTTCGTGGTTAGAAACTGCTTGACGTTTTGCAACTTTACCAACCAATTTTTCACCATTTTTTGTGTATGCTACTACACTTGGAGTTGTTCTGTCTCCCTCTGCGTTTGCGATAACTGTTGGGCGTCCACCCTCCATTACTGCAACGCATGAATTTGTTGTACCTAAGTCAATACCAATAATTTTACTCATAATTTTAAATCTCCTTTTTAATGAATAATGTTATTTTTTTATATGTTATTTAATTTAACCTATTAAACTATTGGAAGTGTTTGATTTATCAAACGAAATTGTGCAAACAATTTCAAAATTTTGATTTTATCAAAATTTACTTCCTATAGTTTGTTGACTAGCACCTGCGAGCATCTAATTACTCTGTCTTTCATTTTATAGCCCGCTTGGAACTCGTCTAGCACAATGCCGTCTTCTAATTTTTCATTTTTGCCAACGGCAAGCACATTGTGTACATTTGGGTCTAGTGGTTTGCCTACCGCTTCAATTTTTTCTACGCCCAATTTTTCTAGCCCAGAATTTATTGCACGCTCTAACATGTTTATACCAGATAAAGTGTTTTCGTCTTTAATGTTTTCTTTGGCTTTTTTGAACGCATCCAAACTTGGAAGCATAAGTTCAACCGCTTGAACAATGCCGTCCACTTTTGCCTTTTCTACTTGTTCTAAACTGCGTTTACGATAATTATCAAAATCGGCTTGAATTACTCTTGCCAAATTTAAATACTCATCGGCTAGTGCTTTGTTTTTGTCTATCTCTATTTTTGCATTTTTTGCATCAAAATCGTTTTGAGTTTTGCTTGCTTCAGGCTCTTTTGGC
>CAVISZ010000037.1:0-5375 GCA_963645585.1 uncultured Eubacteriales bacterium | reverse complement strand
CTTTTGGCTTTTCGGCGTTTTGCTTTTGCTCATCGGTCATTTTTTTTGCATTTTGCTCTTGTTGTTTTTGCTCATAGACTTTTTTATCTTCTTCTGATACAATCACGAGTCACCATCCTTTATTTTGTTTAATTCGCTTGTTACAACCTTTATGGCTGAAGCAATGCTTGCATAATCCATACGCTCGGGTCCAATAACTGCCAAACTTGCAACTTGAGTGCCGTTTATAACAATTGGCGCTTTAATTAAAGCACAACCCTCAACTTTTTCGTTTTCGTCTCCTAGTGTAATGCTTAAGTCTTGCTCATCTGAACTGCCTATTACTTCACACAAGCCGTCCTCGTCTCCCAAAAGATTTAAAATCTTTTTGGTTTCTACAACGGTTTGATGTTCATTTTCGTCTAAAAGTCGCGTTGCCGACTCGCCACGAATATCTAGCATTTTTTTAGAGATAAACTCACGCATGGACTTTATTAAACTATCTATTATATTTTTAAAACTCTCTACCTCGGCAATTGAACTGTAGAGTATGTCGCCCTCCAAAAGTTCGCCAATTGTTTTTCCGTTAAACTTTTTGGTTAAATACTTGCCCGCATCGTCACACGCTTTTTCGCTTGCTGACGCTTTGATTGCATGATTGACAATTCCGCTTTTGGTTCTAAAAAGCACCAACGCTTCGCCGTCAATTAATGGAATTATGCGAATATCATCAATTATTAACTTGTCATAACCATTTGCGACTATAACCGTTGGCATGTTGGTTGCCTTGCTTACCACACTTGCAACCGATGACAAAATGTCTTTAAGTGATGTTGTTCTTTCTGAAAGCTCTTCTTCTACTCTTTTTAATTGATTTTCATCAACCTCAAAATTTTCTAAAAGTGAACTTACATAATACCTATACCCTTCGGTTGTTGGAACCCTGCCACCAGAAGTGTGAAGCTGTTTTAAATAGCCCATGGCTTCTAGTGCATTAAGCTCGTTACGAAGAGTTGCGGTGCTTACATCACCCACATGCCTATCTTTTACACCACCACTGGTTATTGGACTTGCGTCTTTGATGTAATCTTCTATGGCGGAGCAAAGTATATGCTTTTTTCTGTCGCTTAACTCTTTTTTCATATAGCCTCGCTTAGATTGTTAGCAGTCTCTTTATTTGATTGCTAACACTATTCTAATCATATTGTATGTATTTGTCAACACTTTATGTCACAATTTTTAAAATTTTTTTAATTTTTTTTGTTCAAGTAATTTCCTGCCCATAAATTTAACATATCAACCAAAAAACTTTCTATTTTTACAAAGTTTTTACGCTTTCGGCGTAAAAAGTGTTGAAATTTACAAAGTTTTTTGGTACAATACTCTCATAAAGGGGCAATTTATATGATATTAAGACCTAATTATATAGAAAAGTTGAAGCCATTTATTGATGTTAAGCTGGTTAAAATACTTGCTGGTATTAGACGATGTGGCAAATCTACAATACTTGAAATGCTAAAAAATGAACTTTTGAAAAGAGGCATTGACGAAAAACACATAATTACAAGAAAATATTCAAATGAAGATTATAACTCATCTTTTGATTCTAGCAAAATGTATGAGGAATTAAAATCTTTTATAACCGATGACAAAAGATATTACTTTTTGCTTGATGAACTACAAGAAATTACTGGTTGGGAAAAAGTTATTAACACACTACTTGAGAACTACAACACCGATATTTATGTTACGGGTTCAAACTCTAAACTTATGAGCAGTGAAATATCAACATATCTAACTGGCAGATATATAACCATTCCCGTTTACACTCTTTCGTTTGGTGAATATTTAATGTTTAAAAACGACAAAAGTAAAAGTGTAAAAGAGCATTTACAAGACTATATTCGCTTGGGAGGTTTTCCATTGGTTGCAAGTTCAAACTTTGATGAAAAACCTGCTTACGACATTGTGGAAGACATATACAACTCTGTTGTTGTTAATGATATAACAAAAAAACATAATATAAGTAATCTAGATTTATTTAATAGGGTTGTTAGATTTGTTATTGAAAATATTGGCAAAACTTTTTCTGCAAATTCAATAGTCAACTTTTTGAAATCTGAAAAGAGGTCTATATCGGTTGAGGCTATATACAACTATTTAGAATGGCTAGAAAAAGCATTTGTTATTTATCGTTGCAAACGATACGACTTGCAGGGCAAAAATGTTCTTAAAACTCAAGAAAAATTTTATATTGCCGACCAATCAATAAAATATGCCTTATATGGATTTAATTCTACAAGCATTGCATCAACAATTGAAAATATTGTGTATTTTGAGTTGAAAAGGCGTGGTTATGATGTGTATATTGGCAAAAATGCAGATAAAGAAATTGATTTTGTTGCCTGCATGCGAAATGAAAAGATATACATTCAAGTTTGCAGAGAATTGCCTAAAGAGTCTGACAGAGAAATTGCAAACCTTATGGAAATAAAAGACAACTACCCTAAACTGGTTGTAACTCTTGACGACTACGCGTGCGGAAATGTAAATGGCATAAAAATTGTTCACCTTGCAGACTTTTTGCTAGATGAAAATATGTAGTTTGATATTTTAAGTAAAAAACACAAGACATGGTTTGATAAATTAAATGTCCTGTGTTTTTTATTTTCAAATTTGCTGTTTTAACAAAAATATAATTTTTTACACCTTATAATCAAAAAGTTCTTCATAGTCGATGTTGAATAACTCATGAATTTGTTTTATGGTGTCTATATTAGGTTTGCTTCTGCCGTTTTCCCAACAACCAACTATTCTATAATTATAACCCAATTTTTCGGCAAATTCTTGTTGCGAAAGTTTTAACTGTTGGCGTATTTCTTTTATGTTTTCTGCAAATGATTTCATATATAATATGATAGCAATTGTTGAGTTTGGTGTCAATTTTTATTTAACCTATTATATATGACCATATAATTCGACTTTTAACTTTAATAATTCCACAAAAGTTTATTGCAATTTTGTTTTTATTTTTTGTTTAATTTGGTATAATCTTATGCAAAGGAAATATAAAAATGAAAACAAGAAATGAAATTGAAGAAAAATACAAATGGGATTTAACCGAATATTTTGCAAATGATGACGCTTGGGTTAAAGCGTTTGAAGATGTTAAACCTCTATATGAAAAATTAGCAACTTTTGAAGGGAAACTTAAAAACAGAGATGACCTTTTGGAGTGTTTAAAGTTAGAAAAACAAGTCAACGAAATTACTTCAAGACTTTATGTTTACATTGCTTTAAAAGTAAAAGAGGACTCAAAAAACAACTTTTATCAGAACAAAGCAAATGTTTTGGAAAAGTATTTAGATGATATTCAACCAAAACTTGCATATATTTCTAGCGAAATTAACGAACTTGACGACAGTTTTTTGGAAGCAACCGCCAATCTTAATGAATTTAAAGACTTTGATATAATGCTTAAAGATGTTATTAAAAACAAGCCTCACATGCTTTCAAAGCAAGAGGAAAAGCTTATGTCCTCACTCTCCGCCTGCATTGGTGGCTCTGAGGGTGTTTTTGACATGCTTGACACAGCGGATATTAAATTTGACGATGTTACAAACAAAAACGGCGAAAAATTGCCACTTAACAACGCCAACTATTCTGTTTATCTGCAAAGCAGTGACTCATGCTTAAGGGAAAGTGCGTTTAAAAACTTAAATGGTGGCTATGGCAAGCTTAACTACACTTTGGCAAGCAACTATTTAAACAATATAAAAACTGACTGCACTCTGGCAAAAGTAAGACATTTTAACAGTGCTTTCGAAAGTTCGCTTTTTTATGAAGATGTTGACTCAGGCGTTTACAAAACTTTGGTTGAAATGGTAAACAAAAATGCTTTTGTTTTTCACAGATATTACGATTTAAAAAGACGTGCTTTAAAACTTAAGGTTTTTAACAATTATGATGTAAACGCAAAACTAGAAACAAAAAACACAAAAAAATATTCCTATGATGAAGCATTTGATGTTGTTACAGACGTTTTAAAAGTTTTGGGCAATGACTATGTTGATGTTTTAAAAAAATCTAAAAATGAGCGTTGGATAGACGTCATGCCAAATGAAAACAAAGATACAGGTGCCTTTTCTTGGGGGGCATATGGTGCTCACCCTGTTGTGCTTTTAAACTTTGAAGGAACCATTAACTCTGTGTTTACTCTTGCCCACGAACTCGGACATATGATGCACTCTTTTTACTCTAACAATAATAATCCAAGCACAAAAGCAGGCTATGAGATTTTTGTTGCAGAAGTTGCAAGCACAGTAAACGAAATGCTACTCGCCCGCACGCTACTTTCTAATGCAAAAGAAAAAGAAGAAAAACTTTTCTTTATTGATTATCTTATGAACATGTTTCATGGCACAGTTGCAAGACAGACCATGTTTGCCGAGTTTGAATACGCAGTGCACAGTGCATACGAGAATGGTGAAGATGTAACTTGTGACGCATTCAACGAGATTTATACAAATCTTGCAAAAAAATATTTTGGTGACAAAGTGCAAATTTGCGATGAGTTAAAATATGAATGGAGCCGTATACCACACTTTTATACATCGTTTTATGTGTACAAGTATGCAACAGGCTTGATATCTGCCCTTGCACTCGCAAACAAAATTTTAAATAATGAACCAAATGCAGTTTTAAATTATCGCAACTTTTTAAAGAGTGGTTGCACCAAACCACCAGTTGAACTTTTAAAAAATGCAGGAGTAGACCTAACACAAGAGGACACCTTTAAAAATGCCTTTGCCTTTGTTTCAGGCGTTTTAGACGAATGGGAAAAGATGATGTAGATAATAAAATTTAAAAACTCGGGACTTATCTGCCCCGAGTTTTTTCGCTAAAAATTTTTGCCATAATGAATGTTTAAGATGTAGTTTAAGATGCAGAATATGCTTTGTAAGTTAAATAACCTGTGGTGTAGTTTGCCATGGAGATGCCTGTTTTTGTAGAATCATATTCTACTGCACCTTTAAGAGAGGTACACACCAAAAACATACAGGTATCGCTAGTATCTTTTGTAACACTCCATAAATTGCTTGCATAAATTGTTTTAAGATTAGTGCACTTATAGAACATATATGACATTGTTGTTACCTTAGCAGTATTAAAACTACTTAAGTCTAAACTTGTTAACGATGAACAACCATCAAACATCCTTACCATTGCTCCAACATTTGCAGTGTCAAAACTACTTAAATCTAGACTTGTTAATGACGAGTTCTCTTCAAACATCAAAGACATATCTGTAACATTTGTAGTATCAAACTTGGATAAATCAAGTGACTGCAAATTTCTAAGACTATAAAACATGCTATTCATTATTGTAACCTTGG
>CAVISZ010000036.1:0-2761 GCA_963645585.1 uncultured Eubacteriales bacterium | reverse complement strand
AAAGTATCTCAGCCGAGGATGTTACATCGCTTTTAAATGCGTTATTTTGTGGAAGTGAAAATGTGTGTCATTTTGTTGCACGTGAAGGGTTTACGTGGGCAGAACTTGACTCTTTAAAAGCTAAAATATCTGGCGGTAATTTTCAACTTATTGTTGCTTTTGGAGGTGGAAAGTGTTGCGATGCAGTCAAGTATTTTGCTCATTTGTTTAATGTTGGCTATGTGGTTTGCCCAACAGTTGCTTCGTCTCTTGCATACTTTTCAAACTATTGCATAAACCCTTATGACCCAACTAAAAGTTTTTATGCAAATTTCCCAAACAAAATTTTTATTCAAGAGCAAATAATTAAATCTGCCAACTGTTTAACTAACATTCAGGGCTTATGTTTTTTAAACGCCATGAGTGCTGTGTATGTTGAGGGCGTAATAAAAGATAACGAAAAAGAGCGTTATATTTTTGTGGGATTAGAGAAAATTCTTGCAAAACTTTATGCTGAGCAAACAAACATTTTGCTTTGCAGTGAAGATTCTAATCTTGTTTTAATGGACCTTTTTATTGACTTTGGTTTTTATATTGGACTTTTAAACAGGGAAGATTATTACTTGTTTAACATGTATTGCATATATGAAAAACTTGCTGGCAAAAATGGCGAGTCTATGTGTGGCAAAAAAATGCTTTTATGTGCAAAAACAATATTATGTACACTTAAAAATTTTATAGAACTTAACAGTTTGGTTTGTCTTGAAAAAAGCAATTACGAGCAACTTGCAAGTTTGTTGAATAAAAATCAAATTTCATATAAAATGCTAAAAAATGATAACTTTTTTATAAAATTTGGCGAAAAAGCATTATATAAGCGTGAATTTTTTGAATGTAAGGAAAATAATTACAAACTCATATATGAAAAGCTTGAAAAAATAAAGACATTCAGCAAAAAGGTTCGCTCTGTGTTTAAGTATGGAATAGAAATTCACGATGAGGTAAACACAGCATTTTTGTCGCTTGCCATAGCACCATATGTGTATAACTGTTCAAACTTTATAAACATGTTGCCATATACAGGCATTCTTAATAGTTTTCTTGCTTAGCCAAGTGGTTTAAATAACTTGATGTTTTACTATCGCAAAAATTTTGAAGATATAGTCAACTTTAAAAATTTAAAAATGTTACTTATTGTTTATATATCAAACAATCGGTCAATAATTTCTGTTATGAAAAGACTGATTGTTTTTATTTTGCTTGTGTTGCTTTTGTGTGGAGCAAACTTTGCAATATCAAAAGATTTTACAATAGATAAAATTTTCCCAAATGCAAGGGTTGAGGTTTATACGTCATCAAAAACAGATATAACTTTTAATAAAATCGACAATGGTTGTGGTGAGATAATATTCTGTAATTGCGAAAATTTAAATGAAATTATCAAAAATTTTAAAAATATTTCGGGTTTTACATTAAAAATTTCAAAAACGAGCATTGATGAAGTGTTGGAAAAATTAGATGTTAAAAATACATACAATAAAAACTTTGGCGTTTATGGATGCTCAAATATAATAAAAAAATACTTCAACAAGCAAATTGACATGCTTTGTGGTGTGGTTAATTTTCAATGCGTTGCCAAAGGTGATGATGTGATTGTTGGTGTGCCAATTCTTTTGGGTGGTTATTAAAAAAAATTTAAATATGTATGTTTAAACATTTTCTTTTTGGCAATAATTCTTGGCGGAGGTAAAGATTATGTTAAAAAGATTTATGAAAAGGTATGGCTACTATATGTTAGCATTTGTGGCAATTTTGGTTGTGGGGCTTTCGGTTGGGCTTTCTGGCACAGAAACAAAAGACCCAACAATTCCAACCAATGTTACAGAGGTAAAAATGGTTTGCCCAATGAGTTCGCCTGAAGTTTTAAAATGGTATTCCGATACAGAACTTTTTTACAACACCACATTAAAACAATGGGAAAGTCACAAAGCAATTGACCTTACGTCTTCAAGCAGTCCTGATGTTTATTCAGTTTTGGACGGAACAATCACAAATTGTTCATACACCTATGAAGACGGTTACTGCATAACCATTTCGCATGCTGACGGCTTAAGCACTTCTTATTGCTCACTTTCAAACATTGACGGCATTAAAAAAGGCGATAGTGTTAAGCGTGGTCAAAAAATTGGCGAAGTGTCAAATACCGCGTCAAACGAAAGTTTAGACGGAAATCATTTGCACTTTGCGGTTATGCTAAATGGCAAAAAAGTAGACCCTGCAAACTATATTACATTTGAAAACAAATAAAAATATCATAGATATTTGACATGTGTTTAATTTTGCTTTACATTTCTAAAAAATGGTGTTATATTAAACAAGAATACCAATGGAGGAAATGTTATGACTATTGATAAAGTTAAGAAATTAATTTCTACTCAATTAAATGTAGCAGAATCTAAAATTACTGAAGACTCTAGACTTGTAGAAGATTTAGGTGCTGACTCTTTAGATACTGTTGAATTATTAATGGCTTTTGAGGAGGAATTTGGTATCAGTATTCCAGATGAAGAAGCAATGAATATGAAAACCATTAAAGATATTGTCAACTTGATTGATTCAAAAAATTAAACACTTTTAGTTAAAGTTTTAATAAAACAAAAATGGCAAGCCCTTGCTTAAAGGGCTTGTCTTTTTTGCTTTGTAAGCAGTTTTTTATATACAAAATTTAATATTGTTTATAGTTTAAAAATGTAATTATTTTTCGTTTAAAAATAAAAATATT
>CAVISZ010000035.1:0-2402 GCA_963645585.1 uncultured Eubacteriales bacterium | reverse complement strand
TTTTAACAAAACGAAATGAAAAAAAGAATTTTTGCCGAAATGACAAAAATTCTTTTTTCTATTTTTATTAAGCAAATGTTTTTTGAATTTATAAATATAATAATTTCATTACATTTATTTTTAATATTGCAAAAAAGCATCAGCATGCAACTTTTCAAAAGTTTTTAACAACACAAAGAAATATGCTTTAAAAGTTTAACATATTTTAAAGTCAACTATAAATTAAACTCTTAATGATTTAGAAACGGAACTTGCAACAAAGTTATAATATCTTGGTTCAACTGCACCAAGGGCAAGAGCGTTTGCTTTGTTTATTATATATGCCCCACCGTTTTTGATACATTGATTCAATTTAAAGAATCTAATGTTGCCAAGGCTGGCGGTTTGAGTAATTGTTGTGATTGGTGCTTCAAAGGACACTTCTGCAAGGAGGTTTAACTCGTTTGAAATATGTATCATTTCTGTTGCGTCATCTGTTTCGTTTGATACATTTTTAACAAAGCCAAAATTTTGCATGTTGCTAACAAACTTTAATGCGTTAATTAAAATGCCGTGCATGTTACCCATTTTTGTTAGAGTTTTTTCGGAGTCTTTTACTGCAAAAGTTGAGTTTTCAAATTGCACAAAGGTTGGGTTATTAAAGTATGTTTTTGCACTTTCAAATCTGTCGTCAAGGTCTAGCGAGTGGGCAATTTTGATGTTGATGTCAGTATCTGGTTCCACGCTTTGAGTTGTTATGTATTTAATCTCCTCGCCGTCCAAAACAAACAAATTTAAAAGTCTGTTTTGCTTATATTCACCAAACACCAAGTGTTGTGCAAGAGTGTTAAACACTTTTTTGTTTATAAAAGTTTCTTTAAACTGCTCTTTTGTGTAAGATTTGTTTGCTATAAAGTTTTTGTACAATCTTTGTTTTTGAGTTTGTAAAGATTCCTCGGTTACTTCATCGTTAACCAAAAGGTCTTGAACGTCAGATTGTTTAATGTTATTAAGTTCGGTGTAAATAGAAACAAAGTAGTTTTTGTCCTCTAAGAATTTGCTTGTTGCATCATCGGTGAGTTTTTTAATAAGTTCCAACACTTTTGAGTTTTTTGCATAAATTAAGCATTCTACAAAATATTTTGCTTCTTTTGCCCTATTTGATTTGTAAAGTTCTTGAATGTAGTCAAAAATTTCTTCTTCTAGGCTAGAATTTGCAAGCAAACTAACAAGTCTTATAGCCCATTTTGCACTCTTTATGTCGTCCAATTTTTTTAGCGCACCAAATATGCTTTGAGCAAAAAACTCTAAGTCGCTTTGTTTGAAAAGTTGCTTGATGTTTAAAAGCCCGTTCAAGTTTAAAAGGTCTTTTTCTTGTTTGAAGATGTTTATTAAATATGTTTTACAAACATTATCGGCTTCGGTGTCGTCAACAAATTTTAAAGGCATGTGTTCAAAGGCAATGCCCAAAGTACGCTCTTGAGGCTCGTCCACTTTTTTTGTGGCGGTAACAATAAAATGTTTTGGAGAGCAACCAAGGTTTGCAACATCTGCGATGCCAAGTTTAGACTTAATAAACGCCCTTATTTCGTCATTGGTTTCTTCTTCGTACAAGTCTTCTAGTCTTGCGGTTACCTCTGGGTTTTCGATGCTTGCAAGAATTTTAACATAGTGGAATTTTTTATCTCCAGCACTTTCCAAATTTTTATCAAAGAAAGACATTGTATCTTGATAATAATGTTTTAAAATTTTTGCAAAGATAGCATCATCGGCACCGTCTTCGGAGTTAAAAATTTCATACAAAGCACGTTGTGTGTTAAACTCCAAGCCCAAAGTGTAATATGTGTTTTTATAGTTTGGATTTTGCTCAATAAACGCTTTAACATCGCTATAGTTCTCTCTATACAAGTTTTGCATGTATTCTAGGCAAGGCTCTAAATAGTCAGAAAGTGAAGTTTTGTCGTTATCGTCCAAAATGGCAAACAAGAATGGCATGTAGTCGGTAAGTTCAATATCGGTGCTTTTTACGACTTCAATAAATCTATCAAAAAAGCGTTCTTTATGGCTATACTCTTTGTTTTTGCTATTGTATACGCATGAGCCAACATGAGCCACGAACAATTTTTCTAAAAATGTTACAATGCCGTTATAGTATTTAACATAAAGCAACATTTTAACAAAGTTGCAAAGTGCAGGAACGTACTCATTTAACTGAAAAATTAACTCTGCAAGAGTTGAGAGTTCGTTTAAATCTTTGTTTAATTTGCAGTCTTTTAAAAGTTCTTTAACTTCTGAAAAAGACATTGAATCTAAAATTGGGGTGTTAGAAACATCAACACCAAATATATTTTGCACACGAGTGCTAATTTGCTTGTAATCTCTTAAAATTTCCATAATATTCCTCTTTATCAAGAGGAAGTTTA
>CAVISZ010000034.1:4118-5334 GCA_963645585.1 uncultured Eubacteriales bacterium | reverse complement strand
CTTTAAAACCTTATAAAGACATGCCATAATGGGCATGTCTTTTTGTGTTGGCGTATTGCTACATTAAAGAATAAATGTGGCAGATTGCTATATCATATCTATATGAAGAAGAACAGATTTGCGGAAGTATTGAGGGAGTTAAGGTTAGAAAAGGGTTTAACACAACAACAGTTGGGAGATATAATTGGATATCGCCGTGTCTCAATTTGTGATTGGGAATCTAGAGGAAGATATCCAAATTATGACGTTTTAATTCAACTTGCCGAATATTTTGGCGTGACTGTTGGTTACTTGTTGGGCGTAGAAGAGTAATGAATAACAAATTTAGTGAAAGAATTAAAGAATTACGAACAGAAAAAGGGTGGACTCAGTCGGAATTGGCAGATAAAATTAATTATAAGCGTAATTCTATAAGCAATTGGGAGACTCGAGGGAAAGAACCTGATTTTGATACATTGATTTTACTTGCAAATTTATTTAATGTGTCATCAGATTTTTTGTTAGGAATTAAAGATGATTAATAAATTTGGAGAAAGATTAAGAGAACTTAGGTTAGAAAAAGGTTGGTCTCAACAACAAATGGCAGAGGCACTTGGTTATAAAAAACACTCAGTAAGCAATTGGGAAGTAAGAGGCAAACAACCAGATTATGATGTGCTTATGGAGATAGCAAAATTGTTTAATGTAACAACAGATTATTTATTAGGAATGACAGATGACTAGCAAATTTTCAGAGAGGGTAAAAGAATTAAGACTTGAAAAAAATTGGACTCAAAAAGATTTAGCAGATAAACTCGGCTATAAAAGAAATTCCATAAGCGAGTGGGAAGCGAGAGGAAAAGAGCCAGGTTATGACATTCTTATGGATATTGCTATTTTATTCAATGTAACAATTGATTATTTATTAGGAATGACAGATGATTAATAAATTTAGTGAAAGAGTAAGAGAGTTAAGGGCTGAGAGTAACTTAACGCAAGAGCAAATGGCAAAAGCGTTGGGTTATAAAAGGTCATCGGTTAGCGAATGGGAAATTAGAGGAAAGGAACCCGACTATGACACTTTGTTGGCGATTGCAAAATTGTTTAGAGTTAGCGTAGACTACTTGTTGGGTGCAGAAGATTAATTTTAAAGTTTTTTGAAAAGGTGCGGAAAAAGCTTTTTTGCAAAAAAGTTTTTCCGCATTTAAAAAAAATAAAACATTTAAAACATTAAAAT
>CAVISZ010000034.1:0-4028 GCA_963645585.1 uncultured Eubacteriales bacterium | reverse complement strand
ATCATTTTCCGCATTAAAAAAATAAAACATATAAATCAAAAATATTAAAACACAAAATAAACCAATGAAAAAAGAAAGAATATTTAATTTTAGACCAATATTTTATTGTTTTATCGCACTTGCACTTGGCATATATTTAGCCAAGTATATTTTTGATTTGAATATTTATGTACTTTTGATTCTAGGCATATCAATATTTTTAATAACATATCTAAGCGTAAAGTATAAATGCGTTAAAAGACTCATATTAATTGTGAGTTCGTTTGTTTTGGGTATAGGAATTTTCTTGCTGTCATTTTACACATTCACAAATAATAACTTTGTTGATGGAAACTATACTGTTTCGGGTAGAATCTCTGTTGTAAACGATTATTCGGGCATGCAAACTGTGGTTTTAGACAAACTGTATATTGACGGCAATAAAGCGGGCAATCATATGGTGGTGTCGGTTAAAGGTGCAAACACCATGGAGGTAGGCTACGTTATAACATTTACTGGAACAGTAAAAAGAACAAAACTTTTCAATCTGAATAAGTTTAATAATTACTACTATAAATACGGAATTGCGTACACCGCCCAAACATACGAGAGCGATGTAACAATGGATTCATTTACAGGGCTGACCGTCTCCGAGGCTTTGCGTAAGTCTGTAAAAGGCGTGCTAGATAAAAATATGGACCAAAACGAAGCAAGCATAAGTTATGCGAGCTTGTTTGGTGATAAAACTTTTGTTAATGACGATGTTAAAAACAGTTTTTCTATTTCAGGAATTGCGCACTTGCTTGCCGTTTCGGGCTTGCATGTTGGGTTTGTTACAACTTTGCTTTTGTTTGTATTAAATAAAACAAAACTAAAAAAGTACATAAATCTGATAATAATTGGCGTAATTTTGGCATTTTATTGCTATTTGTGCTCATTTTCTGTCTCTGTGGTAAGAGCAAGCATTATGTTTTTGGTGCTTTCCATTGCTAACATCTTAGGTAAACAATACGATAAACTAAACTCAATTGGTCTTGCGGGTATAATTGTTTTAATTTATAAACCTCTGTCAGTTTATGACGCAGGATTTTTGCTGAGTTTTGGAAGTGTGCTTTCAATTTTTATGTTTTCTGTGTATTTCAAACAATTGTTTAAAGAGTGGCATATGCCACAAAAATTGGCAAGCACTCTCGCAACAATGCTTTCTGTTCAAATTGGGCTTTTGCCTTTAACAATTTATTATTATGGTCAAATATCAATTTTAAACTTGCTTGCAAATTTTATTTGTATTCCAGTTTTTGAAATATTCTTCATGTCACTGTTTGTAATAACTCCACTTGTGCTGATTTTGCCATTTTTAGCATTCCTTTTAAAAATACCAGGAATTATTATCGCGTTTGTTATAAAAGTGGCACAAATAATATCTGACCAAAAGTGGGCTGTGATAAATTTAAGCAAAATTTCACCACTTGGGCTTTTGGGCGTATATTTTATGTTCTTTGTTACCTCGCATTTTATAAACCTTTCAAAAGTTAAAAAGGTAAACACATGTAGTTTCATTCTGCTTGTCACCTTGCTTATAACTCTAGGCGTTACAACTCCACTTAAATTTAGCCAAAATGTGGCAATTTTAAATTCATATAATTCTTACATATATGTGGTTGAATTAAATGGCGTAACTTTCTGCGTGGGTGATTACGATTTAAACACATTCAAAACAACAACTAAATATTTTGATAATGTTGTATATAAAGATGCCGATTACCTGCTAATTGAAAATGATTATTCTCCATACACGCAAAACGGTTATGCAAATGTGTACAACTTTGCAGATGAAGAAAAATCGCGTTGCTTAAAATATAATAAAGAATACACTTTAATCGATGTGCAAGTTACATCATATAAAATAAATAACAAAAAATGCGGAGTGCTACTGGAATATGACGGCATTAAAATTTTTGTTGGGAACAAGAAATTGACATTTAATATCTTGTACGATTTAAATCGCGATATTGGCAAAATTGATTTGCTTCTTGCAAACTCCGATTGTCTAGAAAACTTTTCTGACTTAAACATAGAAAACGCAGTAGTAAATGGAACATATGTTTTAAATGATAATAATTCAAGAAAATTTACAGGAGATTGGACAATTTCACTTAAATCTGGTAAAATAGAGACAATTAGGAGCATAGATTGAACTTTCAAGAACTACAAACTTCAGAAATAAAAAACATCTACCTTGCAAAAGGTGATGCTTTTTTGTGTGCAAATGTTAAAAAAATGCTAGCACAAAAATTAAATGTTTCTAGCATCAACATTAGCACTTTCACCGATGAAAATTATGACACAAACAATGTGTTAAACGCATGTAATCAATTTTCATTTTTTAATGAAAAACGCATGGTTGTTGTTCAAGACATCTCAAAAGAACTTTCAAAACCAGAAAAAGATAGGTTTGACACCTACTCAAATAATGTAAACAAAGACTGCGTTTTGCTAATAATAGACACAATAGATGCAAAAGTTTTTGACTTTTTAAAAAATGCAGAAATAATTGAATGCAAGCCAACAGATTACTTTTTAACAAACGAAATAAAAAGTCAGTTTTCTAAAAGAGGTTACACCATAACTCCTGAAAACTGCAAAAAAATTAGCGATTACTGTTTGAATAATTTAAATAGAATAAATTTGGAAGTAAAAAAGATATGTGACTATTTAGGTCAAGAAAAAGACGTGTCGGCAAAAACAATAGACCTTTTGGTGTTTAAAGATACCGAACTTAAAGTGTTTGACCTAACAAATGCTCTTGGAGTTAAAGACGGGAATAGGGCATTAAAAATTTTAAATGATATGCTATTGTCAAACGAGGCTCCAATTAAAATATTGGGTTTAATAACGGCACAATTTAGAAGAATGATGTTTGCAAAAATAAACAAAGGCACAAATGCCGAACTTGCAAAAACTCTGGGAGTTAAAGAATTTGCAATAACAAAAGCAAAAGAGTCGGCATCTGGTTTTAGTGCATCAAGTTTAAAAAACATTATGTATTTGCTACTTGAAACAGATTACAACATTAAAAGTGGAGAAATGTCGCAAGAAAATGCTTTGTATTATTTAATTTGTAAAATTGTTAATATGTAAAAGGCTTGAACTAAATCGAAATTATTAATTATTATTAGTTATATAATTGTTAAATGTTGTTGCTTGTTTATTGCTTTATAAATAAAAAATAACCCTTCAATAAATGAAGAGTTATTTTTTTGTGTAAATTAACCTTTTATAGCATCTAACTTTTTAGAAAGAGAGGCTT
This sequence comes from uncultured Eubacteriales bacterium, assembly GCA_963645585.1. Lineage (GTDB taxonomy): Bacteria > Bacillota > Clostridia > Christensenellales > UBA1242 > HGM11367. The sequence goes on along the minus strand of CAVISZ010000034.1, from coordinate 739 downwards.
GGTTTCTTCTAGCACAGTTTGTGCTAATAACATTGTCTTGTGCAGCATTATCAAGCAAAGATACAACATGACTTAAAAGTTTTGTTGCTTCTTCAACTTGTTTGTTTTCAACTGCTAATAAAAATTTCTTTTTAGCAGTTGCGATTTCAGATTTAACAGATTTATTAATTGCGTTTTTTGTTGCTGTAACCAAAACTCTTTTTTTTGCTGATTTAATATTTGGCATAGTTTTGACTCCTTTTTGAAATTCGATTAATTCTATCACATAAAATCTATTATTGCAAGCATTTTTTTAAACTAAAAATTTAAAGTTAAAAAATAGTAAAATGCTTGCTTAGTTTTTTGTAATTGTTATATACTAATAGTATAAAAGGGGTTTGTTATGAAACGAAGAATTATTATCTATAGCATATTTTTAGGTCTTTTAACAGTTTTAACTGGTTTTGGCATTTTTAACTTAATTATAAACACAACCTATAAAAATAATGATGTTGTCTTTAAAGTAAACAATAAAGACGCATTCTTTGAAGCAGTGGGCGATTATTACGAAGGCGACTCAACTGACTCTAAAAGCCATTATGCAGACCAATACTTGCAAGAGGAGTATTATAAAGGCAAAGAGGCAACAGTTAGTTCTTGGGTAATTGGCGATAGCGTTTTTGATAATAGCAATGCGGACGAATCTAAAAGAGTTGAAAAATTAACCTATGTTATCAAAATAACAAATAGAAACTCAGAG
>CAVISZ010000033.1:0-2377 GCA_963645585.1 uncultured Eubacteriales bacterium | reverse complement strand
TAACAAGTGCATTATCAAGCACTACACTTTCTGCGGGCACTTATTGGTTTATTAGCGAGTATGCTTTAAGTAGCGAATATTTTTATTATGGTAATTATGGCAACGATTATATAGATTCCGTTGTTAAGAAACACTTGACTGAAAATACTTCAACACAAAATGGAAACTTTTTGACAAAATTTAAAATAACGGATAGTGAAAATTATTCTAAAATATCACCAAGAACTTTAATTGATGATAATAATGGTGTTGATTCTCGGGTTGGTGCATTTAAAACTACCGAGAATCAAAAACTATGGCTATTGTCATTTAATGAATGTTCATACTTAAACGATGCTCAAATTTTTGATAATTCAACATATTCAAGTTTGATTTCAACAAATGGTAGTACAGGTACAAATTGGTGGCTTCGTTCCCGTTATATTGCTTGGATTGAGGGAGGGGATGAAGAGTCCGTAAATACTATTAATGCGTTTTATGTTAGCAACGAAGGTAAGGTCGATAGTGAATGTGTGGGGGACGAAATGTATGCTCTCCGCCCAGCTTTTCAAATTACTATCTAACAAAAATTATAAATAAAGTCTCTAAAACAAAATTAGAGACTTTTATATTATATATTCAAGTGTGTTTATGTTTTTTTACAATTTTTCATCATTGACAAATATTTTAACATATATTAAACTATTCACACACATGGAGGTTAAAATATGAATTTAGAAAAATGTAAAAAAGCATTCGTTGATGCTATTAACTATAGAGATGAAGTTGTAACACAACATTATGGTGATAACATGGTAAAAATGCTAGAATATGCAGAAGAGAGAATTTGGTATGTTGACCATATAAAACCATTAGACCAAATTGCAATCAACTTGGCAAATGAGTTGATAGACCAAAAGGTTTCAACAATTAAAGAAATGTTTGAAAACCAAGAGTTAAAACAAATATATTTAAGTTATGTAAAATCAACTCCAGAATCTGATTTAAACAAATAGGAGAGAAAATGTCACCATACTATTTGCAACGCGGAAAAATTAAGGTTTGGGACAATAATTCACCAACAAAAAATTTAAGCGACTTTGTTGATTTAGATTACATGGGCTCTTATGAATTTGAAAATGGTGCAATGACAAAGTCTCTTTTAACTGCAAGAAATAACAAAGATTTGTTCTCGTTTTATAACACTGGGCTTGTCAACAAAAGTGGAAAATGTTTTTATTTGTACTGCCCAAAGCAATATTTTCATGACACGGTTAGATTTTTGAAAAAAGCAACAAACGGAAACAGAACTGGCAAGTTAACCAAAGAATATAACAACCTGTATGAGTCGTTTACTGAGCCAACCATAATGACTGAGGACATATATTTTATTAATTATTATAAACAAATGGGATATGTTAGCATGTTCACCAATTTTTGGTGGGATATAGAAAATCATTTTGGAATTATTTTAGGCACAGAGCAAGACTTAAATCATTTTAAAGAATCAATAGCAAATATGTATAAATATTACGATAAAAAATTCTTTGGCTTTGCAGAAGATTATAACAAATAAATGTATAAAAATTTATGCTAAATAATTAAATGATACATAAAAAAATACTCAACCAAAAGTAGTTAATTGGTTGAATATTGCGTGGCTGGGGTGGCAGGATTCGAACCTACGCATGCTGGAGTCAGAATCCAGAGCCTTACCGCTTGGCGACACCCCAAAATCTTTTTGAATGATACCACTTTTTGCTAGTGATGTCAATTATTTTAAATAACCCCATAAATTAAGGCAATTTTGCACATTTTATGCAAAATTGCCTTAATTTTTATATATTTTTTGTTTTTAACCCTTTAAATATTTTTTTAGTTCATCAAAATTGGCTTCTTCCATGTTTGCAAGTTCTTCCAAAAGTGCAAGGGCAGAAGGTTCTGCGTCTTTATAGTCAATTTTATTTTTATAGCAAGTAAGCGTTCCCATAACAGTGCCAATTAGCATAAGTTCGGCTAGGTGTCTTGTTGAATTGTCGGTTAAGGTGCTCATTTGAACACTAGACCATAGTTTTGCTTTTTCAAACCAGTTGTTGTCCTTTAATTCAACTTTCTCTTTTAAAGCAAGTTTTTCCACTTTTGCTTGAAACGCATCATATCTTTTATATTGTGCGTTTAAAAGGTCCTTAAATATTTTGTCATCGGTTTTTTTAACCAAATCGTTAATAGATTGCATGCCTGTTGATGAGTTTTGATACATACTAATTAAAAGTTCTTTGTTATCCATAAAAAATCTCCTTAAATTAGTTTGTGTTATTTTTTGAAAAATATTAAAATATATTTTGTTAAATAAATATTTTGTTTTAAAATATCGTTAACTTGTATTTATTAAGATAAA
>CAVISZ010000032.1:0-3049 GCA_963645585.1 uncultured Eubacteriales bacterium | reverse complement strand
ACGAAAATTTGACACTTGTGGCAAATTGAGTTCAAAAGGGCAATGTTTTTTCGATAAATTTAATAAAAATGAAAAAAATAGGTTGACTTCTCCCCCCCCCGCGGTAAAATAGGGGCAAGGCTTGCGAAAAGGGCTTTAATTATTTTACTTGTAAGAAAAAGTTTGACATCTTGCAACAGTAAGAATTAAAATAAAATTGTGTAATTTAAACAAAAAAGAACATTCTATCAATAAAGGAAAATAAAAAAAAAAAGAAACACAAATTTAGGTTTTTAATAGACATTGTAACATTGTGTTTGTGTATTTGTGCCATTGCCGTTGGCGTATATTCAATTAAAAATGCTAATTTGTCAGTTAATGGCACAATTGGCTTTGAGGCTCACGATTGTTTGATTGAGGTCGGAGGGTCTGTTTCGGCTTATGATGGTCCAACGGCAGAGTCAAAAAGTACAAAAAATATAACATCTTTTGTTTTAGGAAAAGACTCAAATAGTAAAACGCTAAACATAAATGAAAATTTTTCTAGCACATTAAATTTTAATGATTTAAATGATGATGGCAAAACAATATCGGTTATTTTGACCATGAAAAATGTTTCTGCGTTTTTAGTTGATGCGGAGATTATGGCTCCCATTTTTAGTAGCGAAAATATTTCGCTAAGCACTTCATTTTATCTTGATGATGAGGCGGTAACTGCAGATGATGTGATAAAAGTTAAAATTGATTCGATTTTAAAAGTTGTTTTTACATTTGAAATTAATTCTACTGAAACATCGTTTAACGAAAGTGTTGCTATTTCTGGTTGTATTGCAAAATTTACAAAAGCGTCATCTAGCTTTAAAATAACGCAAAATATTTCAAATGTTACTGCAATGGGTGATACTATTTTAAAACTTAATGAAATTGCAACAATTGAATATAAATGTGCAGACTGTTGGTGTATGCCCGACGCAATTACAGTAACGGGTGCTGATTATGTATATGATGTAACAAGCTTGCATACTGCCACAGTTACTCTCTCAAATCCAACAGGTCCGATTTCTGTAAAAATAAATGCCGTAAGTATTTATTATGTGGGGGAAACAGGTATATTGGTCCCTGAAATTTCAATATCACTTGCAACAAATACAACAAGAAATGTAACATATAAGATAAATGAAAATATTTCTGAACAATCTATAAATGTTATAAATGAATTAACATATATTGATAATTTTGTATCAACATGGACAAACCTTTATACTTCATCAAATGGTGCATATAGCACAGATGAATTTACAACATATTTAAAAGACTATGAAAACTTTGTAGCGTTTTGTAATATAGAAATAACAAGCGATGCAGGATTTTGTGTGGGAGACCAAATTAGTGCAAATGTTGAAGAATTTAAAGAGGTTGCCGAATTGGCATATGCGTTAATTCTTTTTGAGTCAACGCAAACATTTATGCTAAAAAAGTAGATTCCTACGATAACGAATATGGGACTGTTCAATGTAATTTAAGCAATGCAGATTCTTCCGAGAAAATTTTGGTTATGTTTTTTATGGCAAATGAATGATAATCAGTGTAAAATTTAAAACACAGGGTGCATGGTAAAGGCATCTTGTGTTTTTTTGTTTATATCTTTTGCACTCTATTGCTAATTTATGGTAAAATTTGATAAAGAGGAAAAATGATATGGAAAAAGAAGAGAGATTAAAAATATATAACAAGGCAGAAGAAATTTGGGGGCTTATTGCACAATATGACCAAGCAATTGAAGAAATGGCAGAATTGATTGTTGCAATAAACAAATACAAACGCAAATGTTTATACAAAGAGTACGGTTCTAACCCAAAGATTGAAGAAAATGTTATTGAAGAAATTGCCGATGTTAAAATGTGCTTAGAGCAACTAGAAAATTATGTTGGTGTAGATAAGGTTGAAGCAATGTTTGATAAAAAATTGGGCAAACTACAACAAGAAATTGATGAGATGTTAAAAAGGAAATAGCATGAAAAAAGTATGTATAATAGGTGGCGGGGCAAGTGCATTAATGTGTGCTTGTTTTGTTAAAGACAATATAAATGTCACAATAATAGAACAAAATGCAAAAGTGGGCAAAAAAATACTCGTTACAGGCAATGGAAGATGTAACCTAACTAATGTAAATATGAACAAATATTCATATAACCAAAGCATTGATAGTTATTTAAAGCGTTTTTCTGTGTCAGAGACCATAGCGTTTTTTAAACAGATAGGTTTAGAAACTTACGCTGATGATGAGGGGAGAGTTTATCCTTTTTCAAATTCAGCGGGTGCGGTTTTGCAAGTGTTAACAAATTATTTAAAATTAAAGAAAAATGTTAATATTTTAACTGAAAAAGGTTATAAAAGCGTAAATAAGTTAAAAAATGGCTTCCAAATTGTATTTTTAGACCAAGAAGTGGTATATTTTGATGAAGTTGTCTTTGCTTTGGGCAACATGGCGGAGTTAAATAGTTTTTATGAGTTTGGGCTTGACTATGTTCCATTTAAACCAAGTTTGTGTGCTTTAAAAACTGCAAAAAACAAAAATTTGGCGGGAGTTAGAGTAAAAGATGTAAAAGTAACTTGCAAAGATGTTAATTTTGAAGAAGTGGGCGAAGTCTTATTTCGAGAGGACGGTATAAGCGGAATTGTTGTGTTTAATTTGTCGGCATATCTTGCAAGAAAAAATAATTACAATGCAAAAATAAAAATTGATTTATTGCCAAATGCAACACAAGAAAAATTGATTGAAAATTTAAAAAATAGAAGAAATTTATTAAAAAAATATAAAATTGATGACTTTTTAACGGGATTTTTTATAAAACAAATCAATTTTGAACTTTTAAAAAGACTAAAAATCAACTTAGACGATAAAGTAGAAAATATCAAAGAAAATCAAATTTTAATGCTTGCTTCGCTTATAAAAAATTATGAAGTTGAGGTTTGTGGCTTTTTAGATAACAATCAGGTTTGTTCTGGAGGAATATCTTTACAAAGTTTAAATAATAATCTTATGGCAAAAAAATGCCAAGGAATGTAC
>CAVISZ010000031.1:0-7210 GCA_963645585.1 uncultured Eubacteriales bacterium | reverse complement strand
TCATTATTCACTCTTCATTCTTCATTCTTTGTTAGTAATTATGCTCCAAAAGTAATTTTAATTGAAATATTTATATACTTTATTTGCGATTTTGTTATTTACAACGCTTTCAAAGGTTGCTTTTTGGTCTAAAAAGCCTGCGTTTGACATTATTGTTTGAAGTGAGTCGAATGCAGATAGAGTCATTGCAGGGTTATCTACCCAAGCATCTGATGCAATGTAACTGTTTATGCTTGTTACAATTGAGTCTTTATCTATGCCCACAAATGATGGCGATATTGCATCGTAAATTTCGTCAACGCTTGCGTCTAGCAAGAATCTATAACCTCTATACACTGCTCTTAAAAATCTTTCACAAACATATTCGTTTTCTTCTAAAAAGCTTGTTTTGGTTTGGAAGCATGTATATGGCACTTCACCGCTTAAAAGTCCAACACTGGCAACAATATGATAGCCTTTTGACTTACAAAGTTGGCTTGCGGTTGGTTCAAACAAGGTGCAGAACTCTGCAGAGGTTGTTTCGAAAACGCTTGCGGTATTTGCAAATGCAACATTGGTGTTTAAATTAACCTTGATGCTCTCTGTTCCAATTTCTAGCCCTGCATTTTTTATGCAATGCTCCAAAGTCATTGCGGGAACGCCACCGCGTCTGCCACCTATAATTTCCTTGCCTACTAAATCATTCATTGTAAAGTTTGGATAGGCGTTTTTTGCAACAATAAACGAGCCGTCACGTTTGGTTAATTGACCAAAAACAACTGGTTTATCTTTTGCCTCTCCTTGAACAACATAAATTGAAGCCTCGGGTCCCATTAAGCCGATGTCGGCATCACCGCTTAAAATGGCACTCATAGAAGCGTCAGCCCCACCGCCATTGGTAAGCTGAATTTCTATTTTTTCATCTGCAAAATAGCCATTATTTATTGCAACATAAAATGGTGCATAAAAAATGCTATGGGTTACTTCGTTTACTTTTATGGTTGTGGTGAGGTCTTTATTAGAATCGCAACCAACAAGCATGATAGACACTGCACTTAGCATAAAAGCAAGCAAAATACAAATTTTTTTCATTTCTCCTCCTTTTCTAAATGTAGTTTATTCTTGGTGTAAACTTTTTGTGAAAAAGGTATTGAAAAAAATATAATAATATGCTAAACTACTTGCATAAATTAAAGAATAATCACTTTTAGGAGGATTTTTTTATGTTTAACCTATTATTAATGGAATTTGGCGAATATTTATTAGCACCAGCAAGAATTGCGGGCATAGCTTTTATTATAATTGGTCTTGCAACAGTGTTAATTTCAAAAAAATTGGCTAGAGTAATCAACAAGCAAAGTGTTGTTGACAAAGCAGACAGAACATATCTTACAATTTTAACCGTTGGTTTTGTTTTAATTTTAGCAGGAATGATTGTTTGTTGCTTTTAGCGTTTAGGTGCAAAAGCAAAGCCCCCACCAAAAGCAAAATTTTATGGAATAAAATTTTTAAAGGTTGCCCAACTTATGGGCAACCTTTTGTTTTGCTTTGCAAAACGCTTTTGGTGGGGGCTAAAACACAAACCAACTTAAACCAGTGCACACTTCTCTTTTTTATAAAAACATTTAACTATAATTTACCCCCCTAACCCTTATTTTACCATACGCAAGCAAAAAACACTTGCCTACATATAAAGTAATGATATATAATTAAACACAAAGTTAGGCAATTAAAAAAAAGTTGCATATATACTTTTAAGGAGCAAAAATGCTAAAAATATACAACACTTTAACACGAACAATTGAAGAATTTGTGCCAAACGAGCCACAAAAGGTAAAAATGTATACTTGCGGACCAACAGTTTATCATTTTGCACATATTGGCAACCTTCGCACATACATGATGGAAGATGTTTTGGAAAAAAGCCTTAAATATTTAGGTTACAAGGTTACAAGAGCCATGAACATAACCGATGTTGGTCACCTTTCTGGCGATTCTGACACAGGCAAAGACAAAATGCTAGAAGGTGCAAAACGCGAGCATAAATCTGTTATGGAAATTGCAAAGTTTTACACTGAAGCCTTTAAAAAGGACTGCCAAAGGCTTAACATTGCATGGCCAGAAATTGTTGTTCCTGCAACATCGTGCATAGACGAATATATAAAACTTGTTAGCGGACTTTTAGAAAAAGGCTATGCTTACATTTCTGCAGGCAATGTATATTTTGATGTTAGCAAGTTAAATGACTACTACAAATTAACCAATCACCAAGCCGATGAAATGGTTGTTGGGGCAAGAGAGGGCGTTGAAGCCGACCACAACAAAAAGAACTTAGCCGACTTTGCTCTTTGGTTTACAAAATCTAAATTTGATAGTCAAGAACTTAAATGGGACAGTCCTTGGGGCGTTGGCTATCCAGGTTGGCACATCGAATGTTCAGGCATTAGCATGAAATATTTAGGTGAATATTTAGATATTCACTGCGGTGGTGTTGACAACATATTCCCTCACCACACAAACGAGATTGCACAAAGTGAAAGTTATTTAGGGCACAAATGGTGCAATTATTGGTTCCACGTTCAGCATTTAAACACCGAAGGTGGAAAAATGAGTAAAAGCAAGGGCGAGTTCACCACTGTTGACACGCTTGTTGCTCGCGGATATAACCCTCTTGTATACAGACTATTCTGTTTGCAGTCACATTACAGAAACCCTCTTGTTTTTAGTTATGAGCGTTTGGACGGAGCAAAGTCTGCCTATACAAAACTATATAACAAAGTGCAAGCAATATTGTCTAACAAAGCAGGCAATGTTGATGAAGCAAAAGTTAAAGAATATCAACAAAAATTTTCTGACGCACTTTCAAACGACCTAAACACTTCACTTGCACTAACCTGCCTTTATGATGTGTTAAAAGACGAAACTTTAAATTCGGCAACAATGCTTTATTTAACCGAAGATTTTGACAAGGTTTTGGGGCTGAATTTGCTTGAAAAAACAACAAAAGAGTTAGACGGCGACTTAGAAAACTATATCAAAGCAAAAATTGATGAAAGACTTGAAGCAAAAAAGCAAAAGAATTATGCTCTTGCCGATGCTATAAGAAACGAGCTTCTGCAAAAAGGCGTAACTCTTAAAGACACCCCAAACGGCACAGAATTTGAGGTGAAGTAGAAATAAAAAAAGGAACTTTACTACAATATGGCAAACACCATATTAGCATTGTTCCTTTTTTATATTTTACAAATGACAATCTTTTTAATTTTGTCTTTTGTTTATCATCTTTACTATTTACTTGTTAAATATCCGCCAACGCCAGCATGAGCATTAGTTTTGTCAACAACAGTGCTGTCAAAGTTTGGTAATTTAGAACAACCCTTAAACATGCCCTCTGAACTTGTTACAGCATCAGTGTTCCAACCCGAACCAACATATATCGTTGTCAACTCGGAACAATAATTAAACATACTGGACATATCTGTCACCTTGCTAGTGTCAAAACTTCGTAAATCAATAGCGGTCATGAAACTTAAAGCACTAAACATACTACCCATATCTATTACATTTGTTGTATCAAAATTGGTTAAATCTAAATTTGTTAATGGTTTTCCACTATCAAACATACCGTGCATATTTGTTACTTTGCTAGTGTCAAAATTGCTAAAATCCATTTCTTCAGCACCCCAAAAATCACCCAACAAATTTGTAGAGTCGCTTGGTGCATAAATTCTTGCAGGTGAATATATAATTACTTTCTTACTTGTAGAACTCATGTAAGCATAAACTTCAGTTTTTTCGCCTGTGATTGTTGTATCTGAAACAGAAACGCATTTTAACTCACCACTCTCATCTTTGTCAAAATCTGTCATTGTGCTTGTATCTAACTTGTTTAAGAATTTTACGCTTTCAATACCATAAAAATCACTTTTATATACTCCTTCTATTTTACTTCTCAACTCACTGCCTGTTGTTAAATATGCAGGTGCAACTGTCTTTTTAAAGTTTAAAAGTGATTTGTTAGTTGGAATTGTTATTGCACTATTTAAACTAGAGTAGTTACCGCTAGCATCTTTTTGAAGTTGGAATTTAATTATTAGAGTAACCGACTTACCCGTTGATGCTGTTCTTGGTGACAAAGTTTCTCCATTGTTTGGTGCGTAAATATATATACGCTCTCCGTCAGTTATGTCTTTAAATAAGTCTTGATTAACAGTTACATCAACATAAAAATCTGAATCGTTGGTTATTTCAAATGTAAATACTATATCATTAACTTCTTTTGCATCTGTTGTGTTTAAATCGTCAAAATATAAAGCCCCCAATTTCCATGACTCGTTAGAACCACTTTTAACCTCAACGGCAGAGCCGTCCGAAGCATTGTTTGAACTAAAGTATTTTGTCACTGCAGTTGTGGTTGTGCCACCGTTTGTAGAAGTATAGCCTTGCATGGTGCCTTTTATTAACATTTGGCAATCATGTGCGTCAAAACCAATTGTGCCTGTTACACTTAAATTGGCATTTTTAACCGAATATACGCCAATCGCTATTGCACAAACGCATAAACAAATTACCGAAATGTTAATTAATAAACTTAACTTTCTCTTTTTCATATAATACTCTCCTTTTTTTTCTTCAAGAGTATTATATCTCCCCCCCCCGCGATGTCAAATGTTTTTAATCAAATTTTAAAAATATTTTTTAATGCTAAATTCTGCAATTTTTAATATTGAGATTTTAATTAAAAGTTTAGTTTACACCTTGCAAATTTTTAAAATTTTGCCAACTTTTCGTTGACATCGCGAGTCAAAATTTTTAATAAGGGCAATTTAATATATAAGTTTGCTAAACATTATTGTTTTAAATAAATTTCAGCAACGCCATCACCTATTTCGTGAATGGTTGTGTTTAAATCGGGTCTTGTTTCAATCTCTTGCATAAATTGGCGGAGTTTTGTTACCATGGCTCTTTTTTTATGCCCCACATCTTCTTTTGAACGCACCATTCCATGAAACAACACGTTGTCAACAAGAAGGCATCCGCCATTTTCTAGCATTTGCAAAAGCACCGTATAATATTTTAAATATTGCCCCTTAGGACCATCTAAAAATATCAAATCATATTTTTTTTGCTTTTCTTTTAAAATATTGATTTGTTCAAAGCCGTCACCCAAAATTTGTTCCACTCTCGTGCTTAAACCCAAGGCTTTGAAAGTTTGTGTTGCCTTATTAAAGTTGTCCTCATTTATTTCAATTGTGGTTAAGTGTGCTTTTTCGCTTGCAAGAAGCATAATGCTCCCCGAATAACCAATTGCTGTGCCAATTTCCAAAATGTTTAAAAATTGTTTTCTATTAACAAACTCTGCCAAAAATTTGGCACTGTCATCTAAAAGCACAGGAATATGGTTTTGCCTTGCAAAGTCCTCTAATTTTTGTAAAAATTCCATATTTTATCCTTTAGTCAAACAAGATAATTGTTAAAATCATAGGTCTTCTAGCAGTGCGTTTATATATAAAGTTTTGCATTTGACGTCTAACATTTTGTTTAATTAGGTTAGGGTCCATGTCACGCACATCTTGCTCTTTTAAATAACTAATAAGCATTTCTTTTGCGTCTTGCATAAATTTTTCTTGCTCGCCAGAGTACACAACGCCACGAGTAATTAAGAATGGGTCACTGCTCATTTCACCACTTAAAGCGTTTAAGTTTAAAACTGCAACACAAATTCCGTCCTCAGACAATTGCTTTCTATCTCTTAAAACGCTAGAATCCATATCGCCAATTCCAAGACCGTCTACCAAGCGTTGACCTGCGTTAATTCTTCCACATTGTTTAATGTGTCCATTGGTCATTTCTACTTGCATTCCAAGGTCTGGCAAAATAATGTTTCTTGGGTCACAACCAAGAGCAATTGCAATTTCTTTGTGAGTTTTTAAGTGTCTGTATTCACCATGCACTGGCATAAAGCATTTTGGTTTGACAAGCGAGTGCATAAGTTTAATTTCTTCTTGGCATGCGTGACCTGAAGCGTGAACATCGGCAAGTTCATCATAAATAACATCGGCACCTTTTTTAAACAACTTGTTAATTACTCCATAAACTGATTTTTCGTTTCCTGGGATTGGAGAAGCTGAAATAATTATGCAGTCGTTTTCACCCAAGGTGATTTTTTTAAATTCGTTTGCTGCCATACGTGTAAGAGCGCTCATTGGCTCGCCTTGACTTCCTGTTGTGATAATCAAAAGTTCTTTGTCGGCAAATTTATCAACTTTGTCAATATCTATAACATTTTCTTTGTTATATTTCAACTCGCCAAGTTTCATTGCCACTTCGGAAACATTTATCATGCTTCTTCCAGTAAAGGCAATTTTTCTGCCGTACTTTTCTGCTAAATTCATAATTTGTTGCAAACGATGAATATTTGATGCAAAAGTAGCAACAAACAATCTGTTTTCTTTATGCTCTGCAAATAATCTATCAAGAGTTTCACCAACACGGCGTTCGCTCATTGAATAACCTTTACGGCAAACGTTGGTAGATTCACACATCAACAAATTAACACCTTTTTTACCAAGTTCGCCAAAACGCTCTAGGTCTGTAACTTGACCATTTATGGCTTCAAAGTCAACTTTAAAGTCACCAGTGTGAACAATGTTGCCCGCAGGGGTGGAAATGCAAACTGCAAGTGCGCCCGCAATGCTATGATTTACGTGAATAAACTCAATAGCAAATGAACCAATTTTTAAAACATTTTTTGGCTTAACTGAAATTAATTTTGCTTTAATTTTTGGATACTCTTTAAGTTTGTTTTCAACAAGCCCTAAAGTAAGTCTGCTACCATAAACTGGAACATTTATTTCTGGAAGCAAAAATGGAAGTCCACCAATATGGTCCTCGTGTCCGTGGGTTAAAATAATTGCTTTAACTTTAGATTTATTTGCAACCAAATATGAGATGTCAGGCACAACAATATCAACCCCTGGCAAGTCATCGTCTGGGAATGTTAAACCTGCATCTAAAATAATAATTTCGTCTTTGTATTCAAAAGCGGTCATGTTTTTACCAATTTCTCCAACACCGCCTAAGAATGTAATTTTTACTTTTTCTTTTTCTGTCATTTTTTTATTCTCCTTATTAATTTATTATTTATTTGAAAATTATTTTTTAAATAATATTCGATTTAATTTGTCTAAAAATAATATTGCAAATTTAAAAAATACAATATATTTACAAC
>CAVISZ010000030.1:0-10980 GCA_963645585.1 uncultured Eubacteriales bacterium | reverse complement strand
CAAAAATGCTGATTTTTTAGTAATTTTTAATATTTATTATTTAATTTTTGTATCTTGGTCAAGTTTTACTTTTCTTGATTGTTCTAATTTTTCTTTATTAATTGCGTAAATTTTTTCACCTTCTGCATAAACGTTATAAAAGCCTGAAAACATTTCTGGAAGCATTTTATATTCTTCTATAACTTGATTTCTTGCTTTAACGCCTGTGGTGTACATGGCACTATTTATCATGTCTGCACTAGCATGTGACATTTGTTTTAACTTGTTTACTGCCATGGTTAGTTTTTCTAAATTCATTGCAAGTTCTGCATGATAAATTTTGTTTGTGTCAAAATCTTCAAACAAAAGTGTTGACATTTCAAGCGTGGTGGTTTTTATGTCTTCCACAAAATAGTAGCCAACATTTAACATTTTAAGTGCGTTTTTGCATGAGCTTTTGTCGGGCAAGCCAAGACGAATCATTTGCTTTTTTAACTCTACAAGAGCGTTTTTATTTGCAACAATTAAGTCCTCTCTTTCAGTCTTTCTGATGTCGGTATACACAACAGGTTCGCCTTTTGGATATGTACCAAGCGTTAGTTGTTTATCAAACTTTTTTATAATTGGCGTTGTGCTTAAAACGGGAGATTTTATTCCTAGAACAAACTCAGCACGTTTGCCACCAAGTTTTAGGCATTGAAATTCAAGCCCAGTGCTTTGACCTGCGTTATAGCACACGCTTTTTATATCTTTAACGCTTGCACGATGACTTAAATAATTGATTGCAACAATTGCCTGTCTTACTGCAAGAGAGTTAATTCTAAGTTCTAGCGGGCTCATGAAGTCTTGTGCTCTAGAATTTGAGTTTAAGCCAATATCGGCTTTTGAGATTTGATGAGTATCGTAAGTTAAATATCCAAGATTATCTGCAAGACCGTCATTTAAAGATGAAATAACAAGGCCGTACAAATTATCGTTTAAGTAACCAAAATCTTTAATTTTTCCTGCAAGTTTTTTAATTTCTCTAGAATAAATTTTTCTATGCACTGCTCTTAGTGCATCGTAGTAGCTTTCTAATTCGTAACCTTTTGGCATAAAAATTGCTCCTCTTTTTATACAAATATTTTATCATAGCAACATCAACTTTTCAAGAGGCAATTAAAACAATTTGTTGGTTGCATTTAAAACTGCATTTTTGCTTGCAAAACGTGTAAAAAAGTAAAGAACTTTATATTTTCCGCTAACAATGTACATTGGTTTTGTTTTTTGCTTTTTACAAATTTTGTAAATTTTTTTAACCGCTTTTTGTTTATCCATTCGCAAATGCTCTCTTGATGCAATTTGCTTGCAAGATTGTTCTATTTTTTTGCCGTATTTTTCATTTGTATCAAGAGTGATATCTCTGTTTTTACTAAAGTTGGTTTTTATATCGCCTGGGCAAATGCAAGTGACATCTATTCCAAAACTTTTAAGTTCCATTCTAAGCCCAAAAGACAACATGTTAACTGCCGACTTACTTGCCGAGTACATTGCCCTAAATGGCAAAGCATAAAGTGCACACGCAGATGATATGTTTATAATTTTTGCACCTTTTTGCATATATTTTAAAGCAGATTGACAGCACCACAGTGTGCCAAAATAGTTTACATCAAATATTTGTCTTGATTTTTCTTCCGATGTTAGTTCTATTGCACCAAAAACGCCATAGCCTGCACAATTGATTAGCACATCTATTCTTTTAAAATTTTCATAAATGTTTTTAAACGCATTTTCCACTTGTTCTTTGCTTGAAACATCCACTTTATAATCAAATTCGCTAGTTTCGCAAGAACGAGAAAGATTTACAACAATGTCGCCGTCACTACAATAAAGTTTTTTTAATTCTTCACCAATGCCACTTGAAGCACCAGTTATTACTACTATTTTTTGTGTTTTTTGTTTTCTCATACTATTAATATACATTTTTAACAAAAAAAATAAAAACAATTAAAACAAAAAATTTGTTAATTGGTTAAAATTTGATATATACTAATTAAGAAATTAACTCTAACACAAAAAAGTTCTTGTTTTGAAGTTAACAAATCTAAAATAAAAGGGTTTTATTATATGAGAAAAATTAGCGTTGACGGAAACACCGCAACCGCACTTATTGCCTACGCTGTGAGTGAAGTTGCTTCGATTTATCCTATCACACCATCTTCTACCATGGCTGAACTTTGCAGTCAGTGGGCGGACGAAGGCAAAAAAAATATTTTTGACAAAACAATGATTATAAAAGAAATGCAGTCAGAGGCTGGTGCTGCGGGAGCACTTCATGGCAGTTTAACTTGCGGAGCACTTTCTACCACATTTACCGCAAGCCAAGGTTTGCTTTTGATGATTCCTAACATGTACAAAATTGCAGGCGAATTATTGCCTTGCGTTTTTCATATTTCTGCAAGAGCTCTTGCAACGCATGCTTTATCAATTTTTGGTGACCATAGTGACATTATGGCAACAAGAGCAACGGGCTTTGCGTTTTTGGCGTCTAGCAATGTTCAAGAATGTCACGATATGGCACTTGCAAGCCACATTGCAACACTAACCTCATCTGTGCCATTTGTTCACTTTTTTGACGGCTTTAGAACAAGTCACGAAATTCAAAAAATTGAAGAAATAGATTATGAGGACATTAAAAAGATTTATCCATATGACAAAATGCAAGAGTTTAAGGCTCGTGCACTTGACCCTTTACATCCAAGGCAACAAGGCACGGCTCAAAACCCTGACATTTTCTTCCAAAATCGAGAGGCATGCAACAAGCACTATATGCAAGTTTATTCATATGTTTTGGACGCTTTTAACAAAATTGAAAGCATAACTGGCAGGCACTATGAGCCATTTGAATATTATGGTGCAAGCGATGCCGAAAGAGTTATTGTTATTATGGGCAGTGGCAGTGAAACTGTTATTCAAACTGTGAACGATTTATCAAAGCGTGGAGAAAAAGTTGGCGTTTTAAGAGTTAGATTGTTTAGACCATTCAATTATGAAGTTTTTGCACAAAAATTGCCAAAAACTGTTAAAAAAATAGCAGTTTTAGACAGAACCAAAGAAAGTGGTGCACCTTGTGAGCCATTATGCGAAGATGTTGTTTTTGCAATTCACAAGGCTGGCTTAAACGCGTTTGTGGTTGGTGGAAGATATGGTCTTGGAAGCAAAGAATTTAAACCAAATCATGTTTACAGTGTTTTTGAAAACTTAAAACAAGAAAATCCATTAAACAATTTTACTGTTGGAATTGATGACGATGTTACTCACCTATCTTTGCCAAATTGTGATTATAAAATTGAAAACAATGAAAAAGAATACAAATTTTTTGGACTTGGCTCTGACGGAACTGTTGGTGCAAACAAAAATACAATTAAAATTATTGGCGAATGCACAGAAAAGTACGTTCAAGGCTATTTTGAGTACGATAGCAAAAAGTCTGGCAGTTTAACAACCAGTCATTTAAGAGTTAGCGATGATAAAATATTGAGTCCTTACTCGCTTGAGCATGCTGATATTATTGCAATTCACAATTTCAGTTTTGTTGGAAGATATGATTTAACAAATTCGCTAAAAAAAGACGGCATTGTTATTTTAAACACCGTTTTGGATAGCGAGGAAGTTTGCCAATTTTTGCCAGAAAAGTTTTTAAGTGACCTAAAAAATGCAAATGCTAAGTTGTATATAATAAACGCACAAGATATTGCCGAAAAAGTGGGGCTTGGAAACAAAATTAATATTGTTATGCAAACTGCTTTCTTTAAACTTGCAAATGTTATTGATTACAAATTAGCCAAAGAAAAAATGCAGGAAGCCGTAAAAAAGACCTACGGCAAAAAGGGTGACGAAGTTGTAAACAACAACCTAAAAGCTATAGATTTAGCCGAAAACGCCCTTGTTTTATGCGATTATCAAAATTGTAAGGCAAAATCTAACTATTTAGAAAAAAGCACTTCTGACAAGTATTACAACGAGTTTATAAAGCCTATTGAAAATTTGCGTGGCAACGACTTGCCTGTTTCTAGTTTTGACCCAAGAGGCTTTGTTCCAACCGACACTTCAAAATTTTTAAAACGCGGAATTGCCTCTCACCTTCCTTGCTGGAACAAGGAGAACTGCATTCAGTGCGGAATGTGCGTTATGGCTTGCCCACACAGTGTTATTAAAAGCAAACTTATTAAAAATGAGGACTTAACTCAAGCCCCTGTAGATTTTGAATTTGCCAACGCTTTTGGTGTGGAGGACAAAAAGTTTAAACTTCAAATTAGTCCGCTAGACTGCACTGGTTGTGGCGTGTGTGCAAAAGTTTGTCCTGCAAGAAAAAAAGCCTTAGAAATGGTTGAAGCAGAGCAAATTTTGGATAAAGAACGCAAAAATTATGAATATTTTAAAGCTTTGCCAGATTTAAAAACACCTTTTTCTACCTCAGTGCCTAAAGGTTTGCAGTTTGAAAAATCATATTTTGAATTTAGTGGCGCGTGCGCAGGTTGTGGCGAAACACCTTACATTAAGCTTGCAAGCACTCTTTTTGGCAAGAACATGATTGTTGCCAACGCAACGGGCTGTTCATCTATTTATGGTGGAAACTCCCCTGTTTGTCCATATTCTAAAGATAAAAACGGAAATGGTCCCGCTTGGGCGAACTCTCTTTTTGAGGATAACGCAGAATTTGGACTTGGCATGAGTTTGGCTATTGAAAGCAACAAAAATTCACTTTTGGAATATGTGAATGAATATTTACCAAATTGCATAAATATGCAAATTTGTGAATATTTAAACGAATGGCTAAAAAATGACAAAGTTTTAGATAATGAAAAAGCACAAGATTTAATTGAAAAACTAGAGCAAGAAAAGCAAAATGCAAAAGACGAAAAAATTATTAAATCAATTGACAACATTTTGTTATACAAAGACTACTTTACAAAAAAGAGTTTATGGATAATTGGTGGTGACGGTTGGGCGTATGATATTGGCTATGGCGGACTTGACCATTTGCTATCATCAAAGCACAATGTAAACATTTTGGTGCTTGACAGTGAGGTTTATTCTAACACTGGAGGACAAGCCTCTAAAAGCACACAAAAAGGAGCAACTGCAAAGTTTGCATCTCATGGAAAAGACACCAAAAAGAAAAATTTGGCACAAATGGCAATGACTTACAAAACTGCATATGTTGCACAAGTGAGTCTTGGTGCCGATATGGTTCAAGCGATTAAAGCGTTTAAAGAGGCAGAAAGTTACAATGGAGTGAGTTTAATAATTGCCTACTCGCCTTGTGTTAACCATGGTTTTGATATGTCTAATTCTAATTATGAAATGAAAAAAGCGGTGCTTAGTGGTTATTGGAATTTGTTTAGATTTAATCCGAGCAAAGACAAGCCTCTTGAGTTAGATTCTGGCGAGCCAACGCTTGAATATAAAGACTTTTTGCTAGGTGAAACTCGCTACAAAGCCTTATACAAAACAAACCCACAAATGGCAGAAGAGTTATTTGCAGAAAGCAAAGCGGACGCCATAGAACGCCGAAAAGTGCTAACAGACATGATTAAACTACAAAATGAAGAATAATTGTTTGAATGTAAAAGTATTTAAGTTAAAAAAAGGTAAATTCTGTTTAAAGAATTTATCTTTTTTTAATGAATTTAATGTTTTTTTTAAATTATTATTAAGCAAATGTATATGTTGCACCTATTTGGATGGTGTCATCATAACCCACCAGTTTGCCATTTAAATAAACACGAGTTCTATCTACAGAACCAATATAAACCATTACATCTGACATAGAAATATCTTGTGCCAAAAATTTTGTAGATAGCATCTTTGTAGTACTAGCTACATAATTTTGATTTATACAAACAATGTAAATAATTTCACCACTTGTAGTTTTCGAACTCAAATTTCCAGACTGATCACATCTATATCCACATCTAGCAATATAATTAGCCCATGTTTCGCCTGAGTTACAGGTTGGCAAACTGTCATTTAAAATATAATCGCTATTTGTTGTGGTTAAATCATAGTTTGATATTGTGCTATATTGCTCAAAATATAAACCAATAGTCAAGTTATTGCTTGAGTTTGCCAAGGTGCCTGTTAGTTTTAGAACAATTGTTAATGTTATTGTATCACCTTTTGCGTTCATTTTGCCTGATATGGAATTTTCAGCAAATGCAGTATCGTTTGCGTCATAAAAAGTAACGCCTGTTGCTGTTGCAGTTTTTATGCTTGCTTTAACAGAAAATTCGGCTTGGTTTGTTATATAAAATTTTAATGTAATTGGTTCTACGTCATTTGTGCCTAAATCTGAAAAGTAAAATGCTGACATGCTATCGTATGATGTTGTGTCTTTTCTTACATTCCAACTACCAACCTGAGTTTCGGTGGTTGTTGGCTCGCCATATTTTACATCACTTCCTGAGCCTGTTACAGTGGCATTGCCTATTACCTTTGCAACAACATCAACATCGGCATTATGTGCCTCAAATGCAATTGAACCCGACACACTTAGGCTTGCATTTTTAACTGAGTACACGCCAATTGCTATGGCGCATAGGCATAAGCATAGTGTTACGATGTTTAAAAGTATGTTTAATTTTTTCTCTTTCATTTTTTGTCTCCCCCACTCCTTTTTATTTAGAATGTGCTTTATTTTTAATATTACACATTTATTTTAATTCTTACTGCTGTAAGATGTCAAATATTTTCTTACAGTTGCAAGAGCTATTTTAAAGTGCTTTTGAAACACCTTTCAAAAGCATTCTACCGCGGGGGGGGAGAAGTCAACTAATTTTTTCATTTTTTTTGAAAAAAGAGCGTATTTTTTTGAGTTGGGGCGTTTTAAAGGCATATTTCAGTGTTTAATTCTCTTAAACTTTGGCGACTAACAAACCTTTGCTCCCGTGCCTGAGGGAGCTGGCACGCTTTCTGCGTGTCTGAGGGGTTTTCCTGCCTATTGAAAAAAAAGTTTTGTTGTGTCTCATTTGTTTATTATTAAGTCAAAAATTTAATTGCATTTTAAAAATACGCTTATTTACATACCAAAGTTTTAGTAATAAAGCAGGATAACCCCTCAGTCTACAAATTTTTTTCAAAATTTAGTAGCCAGCTCCCTCAGGCACGGGAGCAAAGGCTCCTAGCAATTCCTTTGCTTAGCCCCAAACTAAAGATTTATAATAAAATTTACTTTGTAAAAATCTCAAATTCTTTTAACCCCTCCGTCATCAACTTTATGTAAAGTTGATGACACCTCCCCTTGGCAGTGGAGGAAACGTTTTGACAGACTTTTTCGTTAGGAGCACGTTGCCTGTGTAGGAAACATTATTACACGCTTTTGCGTTAGAAACACGTTGGATGTGGGGAAAACATGCTGGCATATATTGGTTAGGAGCATGTTGACTATTTAGAAAATGTTTTGACAGTTTTTTTTAGTTAAAGCCCCTTGGCAGTGGAGGAAACGTTTTGACAGGCTTTTGCATTAAAAGAACCATGATAACCGAGAAAACGCATACACGCTCAAAGATTGATACAAAAAACACTCTGAGGTTTGCTCAAAGTGTTAAAAATTTTTTATTAAAACACAAAATGATTTTTATATACAATCAATTTAGTTATTGAAAAAGTCAAAGCTTTTCATGATTGTTTCTAGGCTTTCTTTTGGGTTTACTGCCTCTTTTAGGTCAAAACCGCTTTCGTTTACGTCTGGCATAACTCCCGCTTTTGCGGTTAATTTATTGGCGTACACTGAGTCTGGCGTTGCATCTTCGGTTAAAAACTTATCTAGTAGTGACTCATACTTTTCGCCATTTTCAATTCTTGCCTCATAAATTGGTTTTATCATGGTAGATTTTTCCTCCAATTTATTAAGTTCGGTTTGTTTTTGACACATGTCTTTTGACAATTGTTTTCTTGCTCTTGTTTTGGTTTTTGGTTCCTTTTTTTCTACAACTTGCTTATCTAAGTAGCTATTCATTTTGCCAAGAAGTGCCCTCATTGGGTCTGTTTCCTGAATAACAGAGCCAGATGTGCTTACAAACTTAAAATCTTCTTTTAGGTTAGATTTTAGGTTAGATTTGAACTCTGCTAGCAATTTTTTAACATTGTCAATTTCGTCAAGGTTTGGATATTTTTTAACAAGTTCATTTAGCACTCTTTCCCATCTTGCGTACAAAATTTCTAGTTCTTCTATTTTTAGGTTATACACGCTTTTGCTACTTTTTTCTATTTGTTTTGCTTTTTCTACGGCAGCGGTAAGAGCAATTGAAATGTTTTCGCTTTGTTCTTTTAAGTCTTTTTCCCTATTTTGATAGCCAAGAAGCGACTTTTCTAGCGAATCTATCTTTTGTTGTTTTTCGTTTAACTGCTCCTCTAATTTTGCAATGTATAGAGTAACCTCATCTTTATTGTAACCATTTTTTGCAGTTTGAAAATCTTTCATTTAACTCTCCTTAAGATTTTTCCGTATTCTTAATATTGCATTTATTCCAAGAATAATCAAGTAGATTCCGTTAATTATTGCAAGGCTTGCAAAATTAAGATAATTTAATTTATAAACTATAAGTAGTATACATTCTACAAACAAAATTGCAAATAGTTTAAAGTGAATTTTTTGTCTAAAAACCGCGAAAACTGCAAAACTTGCAAGAGCGAAGCAAAAAAAATACACTGGATAAAAATATCCAAAACTATACATAAAACTGTATCTAAAGAAACTAGCCACGCCCACTCCAAGCACAAGTGTGCCGTAGTAAAGAGATGAGTCTAGTTTGAACATTGCGTAGTACAAGAGCGAATAAAGCCCAATAAACACGCATGCCAAACTAAACCACACTTCTTTTAATATAACGCCATTTATGCTAACAAAAAGCAGGCTAACATATGCCACAACAAGCGTGCAGGCAAAAATTAAGAGTATGCTATTTTTCTTCACTCACCTTACCTCGTTTTTGTTTAGTGTATACAAAAACAAGGATTGCTATACCTGCAAGAATTGAAATTACGCTGGTTATGCTACTAAGTTTTAAGCCAAAAATCATAAGGTTGTAGGCAGACTCCCTTAACGGTTCCAACAAAAACCTTATTGAGCCATAAGAAATTAAATATATGCCAGTTATGTAACCTTTTGTTTTTATTTTTCTGATTAGCACCATCAAAACAGCAAAGATTGCCAAATTAATTAAAAACTCGTAAAAGAACAAAGCATAATGCCATTCGCCATTGTCTAAAAGCACTGCAAATGGAAACCACTGCCAAGCGGGGTCAGTTACCAAATGCCCATAAACTTCTTGGTTAAAAAAGTTGCCCCATCTGCCAATTGCTTGCCCCAAGATGAGCGAAATGCACGCAACATCGCCCACGTCTAAAAAGTTTTTTTTGTGAACAAGACAAAATATTGCAACGCCAACTGCTCCGCCCAATATTCCGCCATAAATTGACATGCCACCTTCCCAAATTTTTAATATTTCTACAAAGGTGTATGGATGGTCGGCACCAAGCACAAACATTAGTCTTGCACCAATAACCGCAAGTGGCAAAACATAAAGAGCAAGAGCAAAAATATCGTCTGACTTTAGCCCCCTAAGTTTGGCGTTTTTGCATGCAAGAATAATGCCAACAAGCATTGCCGTTGCCATGGTTATTCCATAGAATTTTACATTAAGACCAAAAATGGTAAAACCATTTACTAAATTCAACATGCCAATATTATACATTCACCAAAAGAAAAAATCAACTTATTGTAAGTTAAATTGAACAACGCCATAGCCCTCGGCATATTTGCCCTTAAAAATTGTTTTTGCGTTATATAGCAAAAAATTTTTTATTTGGTCAGGCGTGGCGTTTGGATATTTTTCGTAAACAAGTGCACAAAGTCCCGCAACCATGGGCGTTGCTACGCTAGTTCCGCTCATTTGCCTATAGCCTCCAAGATGTGAACAAGATGTTATGTTTACACTTGGAGCAATAACATCGGGCTTAACCCTGCTAAATGCGGGCCCGCGAGAAGAAAATTCTGCAACTTCAAAAAGTTTTTCATCATATTTTCCAAATTCGTCTCGATTATCATTTAACCCGCCAACCGTAATAATTTTTCTGCTAACCCCTGGACTTTTTATTGTTTCTCGCTCGGGTCCAGAATTTCCGCCCGCACTTACAATTGTTATGCCCTCTTGCCATAGTTTTTCGGCACCTTTCATAATGGGGTCGTTATAGCCCAGTGGCTCACTGCCAAAACTCATGCAAACCACTTTTATATTATACTTATCGTAATTATCGTACACCCACTGCATTGCCTCCAAAATTGTAACCGCCGTTGCTTCGCCTTTGCCGTTTAGGGCTTTGAGTGAAATTATGTTGCAATTGGGGGCAATGCCTGCGTATTTTTTATTGCTCAAAATACCGCTTCCGCATGCCACGCCTGCAACAAAAGTGCCGTGACCGTTGTCATCATAATTTTTATCGGAACCGTTTACAAAATCGCAAAATTTTATAATTCGATTTTTGCAAATTTTAAAGTCTAGGTGCGAGTTTATGCCAGTGTCGATAAACGCAATTGTTACGCCTTGCCCAGAAAGGTTTGTATTGTCTGCCTTTATTATTTTTTTTGAGACATCAATAAGTGCGGTTACATCGGCACATGATGATATGTACATAACAAAACTTTGCCTTGCAGTTTTTAAAATGTTTAAAGAATTAAAGCATACTGCAAAGGCATTTAGAATGGGAAAATCTTTTATAATTTTTATATTGTTTCTATCAAAAAATTTTTGCATTTTAATTTTGTCGTTATAATATACAATACACTCTAGCGTGCATTGTGTTTCTGAAAGTGCAACAAATTTTAATAGTTTTTTATCAATTTTTTGCATAGTTATTTTAAATCTTTTAATATTTGTTCCATTTTTTGTTTTTGCTCTTCGGTTAAAAATGGTGACACTTCCCCAAGCATTTTGCAAAGCGAATTATAGTCAAAAGTGC
>CAVISZ010000029.1:0-4666 GCA_963645585.1 uncultured Eubacteriales bacterium | reverse complement strand
TTTGTGAAGAGATACAAGCGTTCTTGAACATTTTTAGCATCTAAAATTTCCTCGCCGTCTAGCGATTGCATTTTTTCTACTTTAATTATTTTGTTAAAAGTGTCATTTGGTGAAAGCACTTCAAGTTCGTCACCCACTTTAAAGCGGTTACGTTGCTCAATAAGCACTTTTTCGCCGTCCCATGCCCCCACAACAAGTGCCATAAATTCATGAGTTTGAACAGGATAAGAACTCTCTAAACATTCTTTATCGTCCGCTCCAAAATAGAAGCCTGTTGTGTATTTGCGGTGGCTTGTTTTTACAAGTTCGCTCTTTAACTCTTGCATAAATTCTGGGGTCATGTTGTCCATATTGTCTATTGCTCGTCTATACGCATTCACAACGTTTGCCACATAATATGGCGACTTCATTCTGCCCTCAATTTTAAAACTATAAACGCCCGCATCGGCAAGTTCTTTTAAGTGTTCTATCATGTTAAGGTCTTTACTATTTAAAATGTATGTTCCGCGTTCGTCCTCTTGAATTGGATATTTATCATCTTTGCGATTTACCTCGCTAATGCAATACTCCCAACGGCACGCTTGAACGCACTCTCCGCGGTTTGAGTCTCTGCCTGTTAGGTAGTTAGAAAGCAAGCAACGTCCTGAATATGAAATGCACATTGCACCGTGAACAAAGGCTTCTAGTTCTATTTCTTTTGGAATGTTTGCTCTGATTTTTTTAATTTCTTCAAGAGAGCATTCACGGGCTAAAACAATTCTTTTGGCTCCGAGTCTGATAAGTGCTTTTATTGCGTAACTATTTAAAATGCTTGCCTGAGTGGAAACATGCAAAGTTAAGTTTGGAGCGTATTGTTTAATAAAGTCCATAACGCCAATATCTGAAACCAAAACGGCGTCTACGCCAATTTTTTCGAGATATTGAACATAATCTTTCAAGCCGTCAAAATCACCCTCGTGAGCAAGAATGTTAAGTGTTATATACACCTTTTTGCCAAGAGAATGAGCGTAAGCGGTGGCTTTTTCAATTTCGTCATTATCAAAGTTGCCAGCAAAAGCTCTAAGCCCAAATTTTTTGCCAGCCATATAAACTGCATCCGCTCCATAAGTGAATGCAGTAACCATTTTTTCGTAATTGCCCGCAGGGGCTAAAAGTTCTAACATAAAAAATTCTCCGCTAAAGATTATAGCACAGAGAATTTTTTTTTGCAATTATTGATTAATGTTTAAGGTTAAAGCAATATGCAGATAATTCCGCCTTTGCCCTCGTTTACTATTCTGCCCAAAGTTTTTCTCATTTTACGTTGAGCCTCTGCAGGCATTTGGAACACTTTTGTGTGGATTCCATCGCTAACCAAACTTTGAAGGCTTTTGCCAAACATGTTTGTCTGCCAAATTGCATTTGGGTCTTTTTCACATTGTTCGTTAAGATATGACACAAGTTCTTCGCTTTGGCTTTGAGTTCCCACAAGAGGGTTTACCTCTGTTTCTACGTCAACCGACATAATGTGAAGGCTTGGAGCATTGGCTTTTAATTTAACACCATATCTGCCACCTTGCTTAAC
Organism: uncultured Eubacteriales bacterium; assembly: GCA_963645585.1. Classification (GTDB taxonomy): domain Bacteria; phylum Bacillota; class Clostridia; order Christensenellales; family UBA1242; genus HGM11367. The sequence goes on along the minus strand of CAVISZ010000029.1, from coordinate 3,102 downwards.
AACTTGAGGTGCGTCTAACTCAATATCTTCAATTTTTGGTTCAACAATGCCATAACCTGTTTGTTTTACTTGTTCTAGTGCAGATGCTATTTTATCGTATTCCTTTTTTGCATACGCTAAATCACGCAAGTATGTAACAAGTTCGTAGTCGTCCTTTATGCAGTAACCGCAAGCGTTTGACAAAACTTTGTAGAACAAGTCTTGCTTTGGTTTGATGTTAAAGTAAACCGTGCCCTCGCCCATTTTTACGCTATCTACTGTAATTGGTTCAAAGTCGCCACTTTCGGCAAAGGCTATTGATGTTCTGTCAACTTCTCCAACTTTGGTTACATCGTTGCCAAACTTTTTGATTTCTTCAATTATATTTTTAATGATGTCATTATCAAAAGGCAAGGCTTGGAGCCAATCTGGCATAACCGCTTTTATAGACTTAATTGGGAACTCTAACAAAACCTTTGCAAAGATGTTTTCTATGTCCTCGGCTTCCATTTCTTTAACATTTAAGGCAAGGCATGCGCAGTTATATTTTTCACCTAAAGATTTTGCTAGTTTTATTGTTTCTGGTGCCTCTGGGTGCGTTGAGTTTACAATTGTAACAAATGGCTTACCTTGATTGATTAATTCGCCTGCAACGCGTTCTTCTGCCTCTAAATAACTAGAGCGAGCAATGTCGGATATTGAACCATCGGTGGTGAGCAAAATTCCAATTGTTGAGTGGTCCTCTATGACCTTTTTTGTGCCAATTTCGGCAGCTTCTTCAAAAGGCATTTCGGCATTTGACCATGGCGTTTTTACAAGGCGTGGCTTTTCGTTTTCTTCATGTCCCAAGGCACCATTAATCATGTAGCCAACGCAATCTATTAGTCTTACATTTAACTCAACATTATTTAAGTTAATATGAACCGCCTCGTTTGGCACAAATTTAGGCTGAGTTGTCATTATTGTTTTGCCCTCGGCACTTTGAGGCAACTCGTCAACTGCTCTTTCTTTTGAAAATTTGTTTACTATGTTTGGAATAACTAATTTTTCCATAAACTTGGTAATAAACATGCTTTTACCTGTGCGAACGGGACCTACAACGCCAACATAAATGTCGCCTCCTGTACGCTCAGCTATTTCTTCGTAAATATCGAATTTTTCCATACAACCTCCAAATCAAGATTGCTATATACTATGAGGAAAAAACTTAATATATTACAAATTAAAAAACATTTGCTTTAGAATTTTTAAAGCAAATGTTTTTGTTTAAGATTATTTTTCTTCTTTTTTAGGAACTTTTGTTTTTGGTGCCTTTTTTACTGGTGCTTTTTTGCTTACCTTTTCATTTTTTACATTTTTAGGTGTTTGCGAGTGAGTTAATGTGTTGGTTAAATTTGTTTCTACATTAACTGAAAATTGTTCTTCTTTTGATAGGTCTTGAGCCTCGTTTTTTGGCTTTTGTTCCTCTTTTAAAGCGTTTTGCTCTTCTTTTTTTTGTTTTTGTTCTTTTATAAGTTGTTGCTCTTTTCTAGGTTGTTCTTGCTCTGAAAGCAACTGGTTTTTGTATTTTATAAGTTGTTTTTTGTTTGTTTTGCCTTTTGAGTTTTCTATCCAATAATCCCAATATGCCTCGTCTGAGACATCAAGTTGTGCAATAGCATTTTGCATTATGTTTAACTCTTCTTTTTTGTTGTCTGGCAAGATAGGAACCTCCAACAAGTCTTCCCACAAGAATTTTTTAACTTCCTCTTTCTGTTCTTTTGGGGTTATATAGTAATAATACGCCTTGTTATACAGTTCTATTTGGTCACTATGAAGGTCTTTTTTAATAGCCTCATCTTTGTATGACAATTTGCCCGAAATTAAACTTTTTTCAAGTGAGATAATTGAAATTTGCTCAATCAGGCTTAAACATTGCATTAAAACAAGCAAACTAAGTGGAAAGCAAACAAGCAAAATCATGCCAATTGGGCTTGCACAAAATGTTACTGCGCGTCTTACAAAAACAGGAGTGTAAACATATTTGCCAACAAGAAGGTCGGCATAAGTGATGCTATCTGCTGTTTGGTTATTTGAGCCTTTTGTTTTAAAATATAGATTATTATCTGCATCTAAATATATGCCAATAACTCTATGGAATTTAATTCTAACCTTGTTTTTTTGTGCCTCTTCTACAAGTTCTTTTTCGTGAGAGTTATTTATTTCTATTGTTGTTAAGTCTATGTTGTTATCAGTGATGTTTGACTCGTCATACTTCATTGGTGTGGTTATGTTGGTGTATTCAATAACTACAGTCATGTTTGAAAAATCTTTTGTGGAACTTTTTTCGTAAAAAGCAATTACGTCACCAAGTTTTATATCTATTTTGTTTACGCGTTTGGTTATAACTGTGTCACGAATGTTAAAGCCTTCGTCAACCATACTGCCCGAAAGAACGTTAACAAATGAATAACCAAAAATTGATGTGACTTTGTTTTGATTGCGTTGAACAAGCATAAAAAAGCTTGAGAAAAGTGAAATGATTAAAACGGGCCACAATAAAATGTCACCTATTTTACCTAAAATTGTATAGAAAGAATTTTTTTTCTTTACTGGATTATTTGCCATAATATATATACTACATAATTTAAAAAAAATATACAAATGTTTTAAGGCTATTTTTTAATTGTACTTAAAAAAATAAGGCTTGGATATTTATCACAAATTATATATTTTTGATTTTCAATGAGTGCTCCTTTGTAAAAAACTTTTAGAGATTTTACCTCGTTTTGGTCTTTATATTCTATATCATAAAAACTGTAGCCTAAGATGTTTAAAAATGGATTAATGAAGTACATATCATTTTTTATATAAACCACACCAATCATGGAAAGAACTACAAAAAATATTATTGCCATGCTATACATTTCTATTTCAAAACTAATTGCAAAAAGCACAAAAAGTGAAAAATAGCCTAAAAAATGTTGGTCAGTGGAATTTTTTTTGCTTGTTACAAGTATTTCTTTAGTTTTGCAATTTTTAACCTCTTTTAAGAGCATAATTAAAAATATTATTCCAGTACAAAACATAAAAAGAAGTAAAAAAATTAATAGTCCATTTAAAAAATTTAAAGACCAATTATTG
>CAVISZ010000028.1:7049-7484 GCA_963645585.1 uncultured Eubacteriales bacterium | reverse complement strand
ATTAATTGATTTTAAAATTGAGAAATATAAAAATATTAAAATTCAAGATTTGGACCTTTATGAAAAATATTTAATTTCATTTGTTAGGTTATCTTTAAGAAATATAAAAGTGTTGTTGGTTGATAATATTTTTGAAAAAATTACCAATGAAGAAACTGTTGCATTTTTAAATTTAATTAAAGATTTATTTATCAAAAATGGTATCACAATAATTATTGTTAGCAATAATTTTGAAAAAGTAAGCAGTATTTGTACTCGTGAAATTCATTTTGTTTCGGGAAGTATTGTCTAAAATTATTTATTAAAAAAAGCAAGGCAAAATTGATGCTAGTTTTTAAAGTTTTGCCTTGTTTTTTTATTTTTTAATTAAAATTAATAAATTTTTTCTAAATTATTTAATGTTTTTTTGCTAATTTTAGTCTGCATTTTTTCATC
>CAVISZ010000028.1:0-7024 GCA_963645585.1 uncultured Eubacteriales bacterium | reverse complement strand
GTTAATTGACACACATATTCTTCATAATCTGCATTTATTTCAATGCCTGTTTTTTTAACTTTTTTAAACGCCTTTTTTACATCAAATTTTGCAAAAAAATCTGAGTAAACATTCATTAATGCAGGATATTTTTTTGCGTATATGGTTAAATCGTCAATATTATCCCAAAATGCTCTATTGTTAACAGAATATCCTCCTTCAAAATTAAAGATTCTGCTAAAGAATGAATGTTCTTTTATTATGTCGCCAAGTGACAATGATTCTGGATGGTTATTGCTATGCGAATAAGATTCAATGCCTTCAGCCCAAAAAGCAAATTCATTGTCTATAAGTTTTGCAAGCGTAAACTCTTTTGTGCTTGAGTCATAAATGGCATTTAAATTACCTATATTTCTATCTGCTTGCATTGTTATTGTATCAAACATAATGGTTTTATATAAATTAGTTATGAACAATTTTTTATCTATTTTGTAGCCTTGCTTTATATATTCATCAATTGCATAAGAGCAACCAAACAAATCGGGTGAAAAATTTTTGTTTATTTCTATAAATTCCCTTATGTTAAGAAGCTCTTTATTCCCCACAAAATCGTATGTAATAAGTCCGTCTTTGCCTTTTAAATGTGCAGGCACATAGTCTGCACAATCAAGCCCAACTTGATTGCAAAGCTCTTTACACAAAAGCTCATTAACTATGCGAATATTTCTGATGTTTTCTTTACCCTCGGTGTCATAAGTTTTAAAAAGAGCTCTGCCATGTGGCGTTAAAAACCATTTTTTGCCAAAGGTTTCGGTTGAAATGCCTACTGCCCTTGCTTTTTTTACATCTCGTTTTTCTGTGTCACATGTCAATAAGTCAATGCCTTTTGTTAGTTTAATGTCATTGAACTTATCTATATTTTTTAAAATGCCTGCTTTTATCATAAATTTAACCTTTTTATTTTGTGCGTGATGTTAATTTGACCTTTTTAAATTTATTTTCAATAATTTCAAACAAAATATCTACAACCCTTTCATTGATTGTGGGTGGCAGTTCTTTTACTTTTTTAGCACTCATTATTGCAGATATTGTGTTGTATTGAATACTAGACAAAATAATGTTATCCCACTTTGCATTTGTGATATATTTCATGAATTTTGCTTGGGCTATTTTTAGCCATTTTTGCTCATCTGCAATATATTTCTCTTGCACTCTACTTTAATTCCTCAATTGCTCTTGCTCTATCTTCCGCGTTATAAACATAACTGCCTGACACTACAATATCTACACCCAAAGTTTTAAGTTTTTTTGAAATTTCAGGAGTTATTCCGCCGTCAACTTCGATTTTAAATCTTGCACCATAGTCCTCGCGAATTTGTTTTAGTTTTTTTAGTTTAACAAATGTACTCTCTTTAAAGTGTTGACCGCTTTTGCCTGGCACAACGCCCATAACCAAAACTAAATCTACATAAGCAAGATATGGCATTATTTCAGCAACTTCGGTTTCGGGATTTATTGCAAGCCCTGCAACTGCCCTTTGTTTTGTAATATTTTTTAAGCATTTAACAAGATTATTTTTGTTTTTAAATGCCTCATAATGAACAGAAACAATTTGCGCACCAGCCTTTATATATTTTTCTACCAAGTTAGATGGCTCGTTGACCATAAGATGCACATCTAAAGGCAAAAGAGTTTTTAAGTAAATTTGACTTATGATGTTATAGTCTATGGTATTTTTGCCTACAAAATTTTCATTCATTACATCGCAATGCAAAAAATCGGCTATGTTATTAAGCTTTTTTGCATAACTTAGCAATTCTTCTAAATTAGGAACAGGATCAGTTGATGGAGCAACCTTTAAAAAATTAACCATGTGTTTTTACCCACTTTGAATTTAATATTTTATATATTTCTTTATAGCGCAAATATCTGTCTTTGTCAAGTTTGTTCTCGCCTAAAAGGCGCTTTACTTCGCAGTCACACACTGGCTCGTTTATATGAACACAAGATTTATATTTACATTTATCCATGACTTTTACATAGTCTGGATAGTAGTACGGCAATTCATAGTATGCAATTGGCAGTAATTTTTCGTCTAAACTTGTAAAGCCCGCAGTGTCGGTTATAAGGCAATCATCTTCAAAGAATATTTCGCAGTGGCGAGTTGTGTTTTTGCCTTTTTCGTTTTTTATTGAAATTTCTCCTTCTTTGCTTGCGTGCTTTTTCATAATACAGTTTACAAGTGCCGACTTACCTACGGCGGATTGTCCTGCAAACGCACAAAGTTTGCCTTTGATTGCAGTTTTTAGTTCTTGCACACCCTCACCTGTTTTTGCGTTTGTGAAAATGATATGTTTTACAACATTTTTATAAACACGCTCTACATACTCACAAATTCCAGTGTTTAGGTCTTTTTTATTTACCACAATAACTGGCTCAACGCCATAGCAAAGAGAGAACAAAATTAGTTTGTCAACTATAAAAAAGTCAGGCATAGGAATTTGTGCTAGGGTTATCACTAGCATTTCTAAATTACAAAGTGGCGGTCTGATAAAAATATTTTTTCGCTCATATATTTTTTCAATTGTTGGTGTATTTTCTATAATTTCTACTTCTACATTGTCGCCAACAAACACGCCGTTTGTTTTCAAGTTTTTTCTTGCAACACAAGTAAAAACTTCATCTTGACACTTTACCCAAAACTTATCTGCAAGTTTTTTACATACTAACCCCTGCATATCTCTCCTAAAAAATTATGTTTAGTTTTCATCTTTTAATATTTTTGCTCTTAACTGACCGCATGCACCCTCAATGTCCGCTCCCATTGTTCTTCTTACTGTAGCTGAAATTCCCGCTTTTTCAAGCCTATTTGCAAAGGCATATGCTTTTTTACGATTTGTGCCTATCATGCCACGCTCTTTTACTTCGTTTAATGGAATTAAGTTGACATGGCACACCAAGCCTTTTAAACGCTCTGCAAGTTCATCTGCACATTTAAAAGTATCATTTTGACCATTTATCAATGAATATTCAAAAACAACTCTACGTTTTGTTTTGTTAAAGTAATATTTAACTGCGTCAATTAGTTCATTTATTGAATATTTATTAGCAATTGGCATAATTTGCTTACGCATTTGGTCGTTTGGTGCGTGCAAAGATATTGTGAGCGTAATTTGCAAATTTAAGTCTGCCATTTGCTTAATTTTATCAACCAAACCGCAAGTAGAAAGCGATATGTTACGCTGGCTAATGTTAATTCCGTTCTCGCTAGACACAAGCTCAAAAAACTTTATTACGTTATCGTAGTTATCAAGAGGTTCGCCACTACCCATTAACACAACATTGGTGACTTTACGATTTTTTAGGTCTCCGCCATTATCTCTATTAACGAACAAGACTTGCGACAATATTTCGCCTGCTGACAAATTTCTAATTAGTCCGCCAAGTGTGCTTGCACAAAATTTGCAACCCATTCTGCAACCAACTTGAGTTGAAACGCACAATGTATTGCCGTATTTATAGCTCATAAGCACGCCTTCTATTATATTTCCGTCCGCTAATTTATAAACATATTTAATTGTGCCGTCTTTGCCTACAAGTTTTGTATGAAGTGAAATAACAGAATTTTCAAAACGCTCTAACAATTTTTCTTTTAGGCTATTGCTTATGTTAGAGATGTCACTTATATTTTTGCCCAAGTACAAACCTTGATAAATCTGCTTGGCTCTAAATTTTGGCTCGCCAAGTTCTTGGCAAATTTGCTCCATTTCGGCAAGCGTGTAGTTTTGTAAAACATCAAGCATTGCAAACACTCCCAACAGTTAAAGATTTTCCATTTAAGTAGCTTTTAGCAAGCATACGTTTTGAATTTGGCGCAGTCATTTCAACAATTTCAACAGCACCGTCACTGCATTTTACTATTAAGCCTTTTTTAGAGTTTGCTTCTAAAATTGTGCCATTTGGCTCTGAGCCTTGATAGTTTATGCTTTTAGCACTAAACACTTTATATGTTTCATTATTCAGCGAAAAAAGTGCAATTGGATTAGGATTTAGCCCTCTTACTAAATTTACAATTTGACAAGATGTTTTATTGAAATCAATAAAGCAGTCCTCTTTTTTAAACATTTTTGTATGCGTTGCAAGTTCGTTATTTTGAGGAGTGAAAACTGCCTTGTTAGACTCTATAAGGTCTAGTGCCCTAACGCACAAATTTGCACCAATTTGAGACAACTTTTCACTTAGAGTGCCATAGGTGTCTTGTTGTTCAATTTTGCACTTTTCTGACAGTAACATGTCACCTGTATCAATGCCTGCTTCGGTTTTCATGATTGTAACACCCGTGTACTCTTCGCCATTGATAATTGACTGTTGAATAGGCGAAGCCCCTCTATATTTTGGGAGCAAGGAGCCATGTACATTTATTATTCCGTTTGGGCAAATATCAATAATTTCTTGACTCAAAATTTGACCATAAGCAGCAGTTACCATTATGTCCGCATTTAAACTTTTTAGCGTTTCTACGCCGTCTCTGCGAATTTTTTCAAACTGATATACGGGCAAACCAAGTTCTTGGGCAAGAATTTTTACGGGTGGCGAGATAAGTTTGTTTCCTCTGCCACTTGGCTTGTCTGGTTGACAAACAACTGCCAAGATTTTATGGTTTGACTTTGCAATTTGTTTTAACACATTGGCACCAAATTCAGGAGTGCCTAAAAAAATTAAATTCATTTGTACTCCGTTTTTACTTTTTTTGTTTTTCTGCTCTATCTAAGAACAAAATTCCATTTAAATGGTCAATTTCATGACACATGCAACGTGCAAGCCATTTTTCACCCGTTACAATAATGTTATATCCAAAGCGGTCTTGAGCCTTAACTGTAACCTTGTATGGACGTTTAACATATTCACGTGCTTTCCCGCAAGAAAGGCAACTTTCCTGCTCTAAATCTTCGCCTTCTTCTTTGATAATTTCTGGGTTGATTAACTCAAAAAACATATCATTTACATCCATAACAATAACGCGTTTTAAAACGCCAACCTGAGGTGCTGCTAGCCCCATTCCGTCAAACTCGTACATGGTTTCACGCATGTCGTCTAAAAGTTCACCTAGTTTTTCATCAAACACTGTAACTGTTTTACATTTTTTTCTTAATAGGTCATCACCCAATTTAACTATTTTTCTAACTGCCATATTAACTTCCTTTTACCATTAGAGTATACATTTAATTGAAAAAATAAGCAATAATTTTTTTGCTTAAAAAAAACACACAAAATGATATTTGCTCACTTTATGTGTTAATAATCTAAACAAAGCCGTTTTTTAACAAGCGACTTTAAAGTTACAACGGCAACATGTTTAAAAAATGCAATTTTAAGCATTTATTGCAAAATGATGTCAATGTCTTGTGCGGCGCTGTCTATCATGGTGTCGGACTCAGAATGATAAATGTGCATGTTATAGCAGTCTATAAAGCATTCTTGTTTTAACAAAATAAGAAAATCATTGCTGTTATCTATTAAGATATTTGGAAGAATAACATAGTTTTTGCCAATAATAACATCGCCCGATTTTTGATAATCGCCCTTAACATAGTTAAATTTGCCATTTTGAATTGTAATTTGGGCACCATCATTTGTGAATTGAGCATTTTCAATTTTGCTTGGGTCAATATCCTCAAATTCTCTACCCGTTTCGACTGTCAATGCCTTTACCAAGTTGTTATAGTACTCTTTTTCATACTCTTTTATCTTCTCTTTAACTTCATTCATTTTTTCTTGGTTAAAAGAGCCGTCTTTATTTATGTGTTTATTTCCATATGCTACATAGAGCATTTTTAAGTCATTTGGACCCAAACGATTTACAAAGCCAATATACCTAACATTCATAAGGCTTGTCTCGTCACTATAGCCTTTATATGTGTCATCAAAGCCAAGCGTATGCAATATTTCATGCTTTAATGCAAACAATTGTGTTTGGTCTGAAAGACTATTAAACACGCTTTGATTAAGATATATTTTTGCACCTACCATGTATGCGTTTTCAGGTGCATCGCCTCTTACAATTCGTTTAAATGGAGCAAAATCTCCAGTGACCGCCAACGCAGTGTCGGGAGAAACATTGCCATATTCAATTTTGATTGATGAATTTTTAGCGTCTCTTTGTTTAATATATTCTTCTTTAGAACATGTTACAAAATTGTATGAGTCGTTTATTATTGAAAAAGCCTTATTAAAATCATTTAAAGTGGTGTTTATGTTGTTTTTTATCTTGTCTGAAAGATTATCTTCCACGCAAACATATATTTTGCCAGATTTGTTTGGTTTAAGTCGGGCTAAATCATATCTGTTTCTTTTTTTGATGCTATCAAACTTTTTCATAATTAGCATGTCGGCATCAAGTTCGAGGGCTACTTGGTCTTGATATTGTTTATTCTGCAAGTAGTCTTTATCGTCCTTTTGATAATCATAAAAGCACACTGTTGTTAAACCCATTGCACAAAGTGTTACACCACAAACAACATGTTTTATAAGCATTTTTTTGATTTTTGACAATTCACTCATGCAGATATTTTATTAAAATACATTCAAAATGTCAAGACTTAGCCCAACAAAAAAAGCAAAACTCGCTTTTAGGAATTTTGCTTTAATTTTTAGATAATCAATTATTTTTTCATCATTTTAGCAACTTCTTCTGCTAAATTGTCTTGGCGTTTTTCTAGGCCTTCACCCATTTCATAACGTGTGAAACGGCGAATAGTGATTTTTTCACCAATTTGTAAAACTGCCTCGTTTAAAACTTGAGTAATGTCTTTAGATGGGTCTTTAACAAACTCTTGTTCCATTAAACAAACTTCTTTGTAGAATTTTTCAATTCTTCCGTTTACAATTCTGTCGGCAAATTCAGGTTTTTTACCTTCGTTAATTGCTTGTTGCAAAGCGATTGCTTTTTCACTTTCAATAACTTCGGCAGGAACTTCTTCACGACGAATATATTTTGGATTTGATGCAGCAATTTGCATTGCAATATCTTTGCAAAGTGCTTGGA
>CAVISZ010000027.1:1288-4791 GCA_963645585.1 uncultured Eubacteriales bacterium | reverse complement strand
CATAGTTTATTACAAGGAGCGACAAACCAAGCGACAATGCGATAGCATTGGCATTTGAGTTTTTGCGACGCAGTCTAACAAACTGTTGGAAGTGTTTGATTTATCAAACGAAATTGTTATCACAATTTCAAAATTTTGATTTTATCAAAATTTTACTTCCGATAGTTTATATTTTTTACATTTTTACAAACCATATTAATATGTTAGATGAGCGTAGTAAAAGTGTTTTAGAATATTTGGTTAAAGAATGCAGTGAGGGCAGTTATAGGGTTATTGACAAATCTGAACTTTTGGGGGCAATTCCTAAAAAATTTAACCCTGACGACTCAAGCGTTGGGCTTTGCATGGACTATTTAGAAAAGGGCAATTATATCAGCATAAAATACAGCGACCCCAAAATGTATTGCGTGGCGCCCTTGCCGTTTGCAAGACAAATTTTAGAAAATGAAAGCAATGAGCGTGAAAAAACAAAAAAAATGTACAAAATGGGCTCACTTTTATATATACTCGTGTTTATTTGTGCATTTTTGGGAAGTTTTCTGGCAATAATTCTATACGGATTAATCTTTTAATTTAAGCAAAAGATTGCAGGAAATTTAAGGTATTTGCCATGCTAGACAAAAAAGAAAAGTTTGTTGTTTTATATCTTTTAGAGATATGCCCAAGCAAGAGGTCATATCTTATTTTTGCCGAGCAAATTGCGGAGTTTGTTTCAAAAAAATACTTAATTAGCACAACCGAATTAGACGACATAATGATTACACTTGCAAAAGATAATTACATTGATTTTGTTGTGTCAGATAGCAAAAAAGGTTATTATTATTGTATAACACTAAAAAACAAGGCACTCACCCTAAAAAAGGACTTAAAAAAGCAAAAGCAGGAGTTTTGCATGTTGATTGTAAAAACAATAGGATTTGCTATTTTAAGTTTTGTTGTGGGAATAATATTAAGGGCAATATTTAAAAAGTGATTGTTTAGGAGAAAAAATGGAAGAGAGAAAATTTGAGTTAGTTTCTAAATATAAACCTGCAGGTGACCAACCTGAGGCAATCGAAAAATTAGTGGAAGGCATAAATGACGGGCTTGCAAGTCAAGTTCTTTTGGGCGTGACTGGCAGTGGTAAAACATTTACAATGGCAAACGTCATTGCAAAAGTCAATAAGCCAACTTTGGTTATTGCTCATAACAAAACGCTTGCAGCCCAGCTTTGCAATGAACTTAGAGAGTTTTTTCCAAACAATAGAGTTGAATATTTTGTTTCATACTATGATTATTATCAACCAGAGGCATATATTGTTTCGTCTGACACTTATATAGAAAAAGATATGGCGGTTAACGAGGAGATTGACAAACTTCGTTCGTCAGCCACCACAAGCTTGTTAGAGCGAAGCGACACAATTGTTGTGGCTTCGGTTTCGTGCATTTATGGCTTGGGCAACCCAGAGGAATATTATAACCTGCAACTTGCACTTTCTGTTGATATGCAAATTTCACGTGAGCAAGTAATTTCAAGACTTGTAGAAATGCAGTATTCTCGAAATGAAATAGATTTTAAGCGTACCACTTTTAGGTCAAAAGGCGATGTTTTAGATATTTTCCCGTCAAACCAATCAGAAACGGCTTTACGCATAGAATTTTTTGGCGATGAAATTGACTCAATTTGTGAGTTTGACCCTCTAACAGGTCAAAAAACAAACAAAATGGACTCTTGCGTTGTTTTTCCAGCAACTCATTATGCGGTTGGCAGTGCAAAGCTTATAAATGCCTTAAAACAAATAGAATATGACCGCGATTTTTACGTTAAACGCTTTGAAGAGGAGGGCAAACTAATAGAGGCTCAGCGTTTAAAAGAGCGTGTTTCTTACGACATAGAAATGATGCGTGAAATTGGTTATTGCAGTGGCATAGAAAACTATTCGCGCTATTTTGACGGCAGAGAAGAGGGCGAACCACCTTACACTTTAATGGACTATTTTCCAAAAGGCTTTTTAACAATAATTGACGAAAGTCACATGACAATTCCTCAAGTAAGAGCAATGTATAATGGCGACCGTGCAAGAAAAACAAGTTTGGTTGAGTATGGTTTTAGACTTCCTTCGGCATTTGATAATCGTCCGCTAAACTTTAAAGAGTTTGAGCAAAGACTTAATCAAACAATATTTGTTTCCGCAACGCCAGCCGACTACGAGAAAAATAAAAGCGGTCAAATTGTTGAACAACTTATTCGTCCAACGGGGCTTTTAGACCCAAAAATAGAGGTTGTTAAAACTGATGGTCAAATTGAGTATTTAATTAACGAAATCAAAAAAACGGTTGCAAAAGATAGGCGTGTTTTGGTGACCACACTCACTAAAAAAATGGCAGAGAGTTTAACCACTTTTTTAAGCGAGCGTGGCATAAAGGTTAAATATCTTCATAGCGAAATCGACACCATGGAGCGTATTGAAATAATAAATGGTTTAAGACTTGGCGATTTTGATGTAATTGTGGGAATCAACCTGCTTCGCGAGGGCTTAGACATGCCCGAAGTTGAACTTGTGTGTATTCTTGATGCTGACAAAGAGGGCTTTTTGCGAAGCGATACTGCATTAATTCAAACAATTGGTCGTGTTGCAAGAAATAGTGAGGGCAGAGTTATAATGTTTGCTGATGTTATAACTCAAAGCATGAAGCGTGCTATAGATGAAACTGCTCGTAGACGTGAAATTCAAGACAACTTCAATAAAGAACACGGCATTGTTCCAAAAACAATTATAAAAGAAGTTAAAAACACATTAGATTTTGCAAGCAAAAAAGAAGAGCCAAGAAAACACGGCGACATTGCAAGTGAAATAGAGCGTCTAAAAGGTTTAATGAATGTCGCAAGTAAACAACTAGACTTTGAAACAGCAATTGAAATAAGAGACAGAATTACAGTGCTAAAAAAACAACTTAAAAAATCATAGAGATAAAAGAAAAATTTGAGGCACTGCAAACTTGAGTTTATAGCCAGAATAAAACTCTCACTTTAAGGGAGTTTTTTTCATATATTTTAAGTATGATAGCGGTTATAGATAGTGGCTCTGGTGGAGCAAATGTTATAAAAGAATGTTTAAAATATTACTCTCAAGAATTTATATATTTGGTAGATAATAAAAATTGCCCATATGGCAACAAACCTCAAAGCGAGGTAAAAAAAATTGTTTTAAATAATATAGAATTTTTATTAAATCACTTTCCTATAGATTTTATTATTGTTGGGTGCAACACTGCAAGCAGTATGCTATCTATTAGCGAGTTAGAATCAATAAAATGCCCCGTGCTAAAAACCAAACCAAACTTGAAACAAATGGTTAAACAAAAAGGCAAAAAAATACTATTTGCTACAAAAAACACAATTGAAAATTCTAATTACGTAAAATATTATCTTTTAAATTATGCCGATATAAAAACATTAGTAATAAAAGACTTGCCAAAGTACATAGATGCAAAAATTATTAAAAATGATGTTAAAAATAACG
>CAVISZ010000027.1:0-1278 GCA_963645585.1 uncultured Eubacteriales bacterium | reverse complement strand
AAAAATTGCTTAAAAAACGTTTATTTTTTAACAAAAAACTAAAAATGCAATATAAAAATGCCACTTGTATGGCTCTTGGCTGTACGCATTTTAAATATATTAAAAATCAAATTCAAGACCTTTTCAATCAAAATATCATATTCTTTTATTGTGAAGATGAGGTTGCAAAAATCTCACGTTTTTTGGTTAAATCAAACAAAAAAGCAAAAGTTCATGTGTTGCTAACCGAAAAAAATGACGAACTTAAAACTGCCATAGAAGGCATGTTTATATAGTAAATATATGAGTGTTTGTTCATATGTTTAAATTTTAACTTTGCCTAATTGTAACAAAAATATGCACTTAAATTTATTGACATTTACATAAATTGCTATTAAACTTTTTCTTTAGAAAAAAGGGAAAAATATGCTTTGTAATTTATGTGCAAAAAGGTGTAACAAAGAAAGAACTTTAGAAGTGGCAAATGGAAATTGTCATATGCCGTTAAAGTTAAAAATAGCACACTACGAACTTTTTATGTACGAAGAGCCTTGCATCAGTTTAAATAAGGGTAGTGGTGCAATATTTTTTTCAGGTTGCAACTTAGATTGTGTTTTTTGTCAAAATTATGAAATCTCTACAAAATGTAAAGGTAAATTTATAACAATTAATCAATTGGTTGATATTTTTAAAGAGTTGGAAAGCATGGGTGCGGAAAATATAAATTTGGTTTCGCCATCGCATTATGCTTTGCAAATTGTTGAAGCGTTAAAAATTTATAAACCAAGCATTCCTGTAATATATAATACAAATGCTTACGAGAATGTTGAAACATTAAACTATGTTGCTCCATATGTAGATGTATTTTTGCCCGATTTTAAATACTGCGATAACGCACTTGCAGAAAAATTTTCTGGTGCTAAAAATTATTATTTAGTAGCCTTAAACGCAATTAAAGCAATGAGAAATTTAAAACCTGACTTTTATGCACCAAACGGCAAAATTTTGCAAGGAGTAATAATTAGGCATATGATTTTGCCTCTTTGCACAAATGATAGCATAAAAGTGTTAAATTGCATTAAAAATGAAATTCCAAACACAAAAGTAAGTTTGTTGTCACAGTACACTCCATATGCAAGAGCAAGCGAGTTTAAACAAATAAATAGAAAAATTACAAAACGCGAATATCAAAAAGTGTTAGACTGTTACATAAACCTTGGACTGGACGGCTACGTTCAAGACCTAACCAGCTCAAGCGAAAACTTTATTCCAAAATTTAAATTTATTTAAAATTAAAAC
>CAVISZ010000026.1:0-2376 GCA_963645585.1 uncultured Eubacteriales bacterium | reverse complement strand
ATTTTATTTAAATTATATTTATTAATTAAACTTAATTCATCACTCGTCACTCTTCAAGCATCATTATTAATTTTTTTAAACATTAATAACTTTGCAAGGTTTGTTTTTTTCTTGAAAAAACACTTCGCCTTGTTTGGTTATTGTTAATATCAAAACTTGCTTAACAGATTTAACTTTTTGCTTGTTTAAAATGTTTAAAAAATACTCTTTAGGTTTGTCGCTCATCTCTAAATTTTCTTGCATAAATTTACCTTCAGAAATAATTGTTAAGGGCAGGGTGTCCTCTTCTTTTTTAATCTTTAAGTCGGCATTTGTAACAGGTGCACTTTCGGGCTTTGGCATAACACTTACTTGTCCGTTGGTTTCCATAATGGCGTATTGCACTTCGCTAAAACTAAAATAGCCCGATTCTCTAATTGCCTCAAAAAGGTCGTCAAGGGTGATGTTCAATTTTTTTAGCGATTCGTAGTTTATTCCCGATTGGTCAATTACAATTACGGGTTTGCCACTAATAAAATTACTAAAACCAGTGCTTGCTCGTGTGAGCGTCGTTATTATATAGTGAAAAACAACGAGCGTTAAAAGAGGCACTGCTCCATTTAAAAGAGGCACGCTCATTTCCGCCATTGGAATTGTGGCAAGGTCGGCAATAATTAAGGTTAAAACAAGTTCAAAAGGTTGCATTTGCCCAAGTTGGCGTTTGCCCATTAATCGGAACACAAACAAAATTAAAATGTAAATAATTAAAACTCTAATAATAATGGTAATCATGTATGTAATTTTTGCCTTGTTTGCAAATATTAAACATCAAATTTACATTTGGGCATATTTTGAAATTTTTTCAAATGTTATATTAACAACTTATCCACAATTTTGTGGCAAATATTTTTAATGTTGACGCTTTAAATTAAAGATTTCTTCTTGTTTATTGTGCATTTAACATAAAAATTTGTGTATAACCTTAAGTTTTGCACATATTAGAAAATTTAACAATTTTGCCAACATCAAAAAAGAGTTGCAAAAAAACTTTTGCCTTTTTGCTAGAGTTGTGTTAGAATTGCCAAGAATAGTATTTAAAAGGAATAAAAATGGCATACAAAGCACTATACAGAAAATATCGTCCACGCACTTTTTCAGAGGTTGTTGGGCAAGAGCATATAACCGAAACGCTTAAACATCAAGTTGCAAGTGGAAACATAAACCATGCCTATTTGTTTACTGGTAGCCGTGGCACAGGCAAAACAAGCACCGCCAAAATTTTTGCCAAAGCGGTAAATTGCTTGCACAACATAAATGGTGAGCCTTGCTTCGAGTGTGAAGTTTGCAAAGCACTTGACCAGCCAAACAATGTAGACATTTTAGAAATTGACGCTGCCAGCAACAACCGCGTTGATGAAATAAGGGACATTCGCGAAAAGGTTAAGTTTTTGCCTGTAAATGGAAAATACAAAGTGTACATTATTGATGAAGTGCACATGCTTACAGACCAAGCATTTAACGCTCTATTAAAAACACTAGAAGAGCCTCCTGAGCATATAATTTTTATTTTGGCAACAACCGAAGTTCACAAACTTCCGCAAACAATTTTGTCTCGTTGCATGAGGTTTGATTTTAGACTTATTCCTGTTGAAACTCTTATGGGTTTAATAAGAAACATATTTGATAAAGAGGGAATAAAGTGCAGTGAAGATGCCTTAAAGCTTATTGCTCTTGCGGGCGAGGGCAGTTGCAGAGACACAATCTCGGTTGCCGACTGCGTTAGTGCATTCTGCCAAGGCAACATAACTTTAGAGGGTGCACAAAAAGTTTTGGGCACAAGCGACACAAAAGAATATGTTAAAATTTTTGATGCAATAAACAAAAAAGATATTGGCACGGCACTTGAGGTGTTGCAAAACAATTTTAATGCAGGCAAAAACATGTCGGTGTTTGCAAAAGATTTAACTTTGCACTCACGCAACTTGCTTGTTATGAAAAATTGCACAAGTGCTAATAATATGATTCCACTCTCTAACGAGGCACTTGCTCTTTTAAAAGAACAATCAGACACAATTAAAAATGATGACTTGATGGAATACATGAAAATCTTTTCAAGCATCGAGGCAGAAATGAAGTACGCTCTTTCACCAAAAACTTTGCTAGAAACTGCAATAATAACCGCAGTTAGTGAGGTCGGTGAGGGGCAAAAAAAAAACGAACTAAACTAGAATATAAACAACTTATTACATCTATTGTCAGTGCAAACAGTGGTGCAAAAGCTACAACAAGTCAAACATCTGCTCAAGGCAACAACGCGCAAAACAAGGTGGACTATTCTGCCATGTCACCACGTACGCTTTGGGGCAAAATAATAATATATTTAAGAGAGCATCATGC